>NZ_JBHNWH010000006.1:0-244311 GCF_046720935.1 Winogradskyella sp. A3E31 | reverse complement strand
ACGAGTATGATTTCGCCAATGGCGTATTTAAAGTATTTAGAAGTTTTGTTTTCCATAATTAAAGATTGACGGATTTGGCGGAAGAATTTAATCATATCTGCTTATTCTTTCTTTAAGTTTAAGAAGTAACTCTTGTCTCGCTTTAACCTTACTTAAAGCATTAAAGGTTCTTCCCATATCACCTATGATGTAGTTTTCCATCAAGGGTTTCTTTAAAAGTGATTGATAGTCAACCGTAATATTTCTATAATCTTTAATAGAGGCAACTTTGTCATAAAACTCTTGAACATCTCCTTCATTAATGACCAAATCACCAGTATGTTCGTTCATATAACTCTCCGGAAGAGTGTACATCATTGGTTCAAATTGATTTTCAATAAACCTTAAAATAGAACTAAAGGCGGTTTCCATTAAAGTGAAATCAGCATAATACTTTGAAATATCTTTTATGATTGCTTGGTTTTTAAAATCATTAAAAACGCCAGAGCTTTTTGCAGATTCAAAAGTTGTATTGTTATTTGTTGGGTCAACACCATAGAATAAGGGCTCTACATATATACCAAATTTTTCAATGCCCATAACAAGATTTGGGTTTCTGATGTAAGTCAATAAAGTGTCTAGATATTCAATTCGTTTGGTGTTAAATTTTTCGTAATGATTTAGCTTTTCCTCATCCTTCTGAAGGTCTATGAGAAGATTTTCAAAAAATACAGTTTCTTTTTTCGATGCCTTCCGTTGCTCATTCCAATTATTAACTTGTAGGGCAATCAATATTCCAATAACTACCAAAAAAATTTCACCAGTAGCATACAGAATATATTTCGAGAATTTGTTTTCAGAAATAAAACGTGCTCTCAGTTTCCTAAAAAAAGTAATCATAGCTTACAGTTGCAAGCAGATGCAGTGATGGTGTCTTTGGGTTGGTTTAAATATAAGTACGTAAGATATTGATTATGTTACAGTCAAAGAATATTTAAGATTTATTTTTTTCACGTCTCTAAGTATAGTAATTCATTCGGATTTTCTTTCCACAACATTTATCTTTGTAGGGAAACATAGTTTAATTATGCCTAAAGCACTTACAAAACAAGAATTACATAACCTCGCCATGAACCACGTTGGTAAGGATTTAGAATCCCGTGGGTTTGAGTTTGTAGCTATTAACAGTAAGTTAAAAAAGCACCCACAGTTTGTGTGTATCGACAAAAACAATCAGTATTTTTTTGTGATTGTTAAGGCAGTAATGTTGCCAGATAATCCCAATAATTATGATATGGTTTGGATGGAGACCTTTAAAAAGCATGCTTTTGAGAAGGATGCCAAAGTATTATATGCTGGAGTTGGATTGGGAAACCCCAAAGGGGAAAATTTACCGGTATATCTTAATGAAGAATACCTTATTGAATATAACGGTATTCAGGTTATAGAAATGAATTTGAATTAACTTTGTCATTTCTGCATGGTTGCTGAGGTTACTCGAAGCGAAAGCAGAAATCTCTTTAATTAAAAGCTTGAAGCTCTTGAAATGAAATTTAATACGGTTAAGGTGACTTTGAGTATCAGCGACCAAGCCCTAGCCACCACAATAGTATTATGAAAAAACTTTTATTTTGTATTCTTACGTTACTTCTTATTTCTTGCCAAAAGGACGAGCCAAAAACAGTTAAGCTTAAAGCCCCAGTATTTGGTACGTTTTATAACATTCAATATTATTCTGAAAAAGGGATAGACTACCAACAGCAGTTTGATAGTATTTTCACGGTAATCAATAAGTCCTTATCAACATATATTCCAGAGTCCAATATTTCTAAGCTAAACAGAAATGAGAGTGTTGAGTTAGATGAACATTTCGATAAGGTCTATAATGCATCTAAGAAAATCTACAAGGAAACCAAAGGTGTTTTTGATCCGACGATCGGTAATGTGGTCAATGCTTGGGACTTTGGGCCAGAACGGAATAAATTTGTAACCGATAGTGCCACAATAGACAAACTCATGACCTCTGTTGGGTTCGATAAAGTAGTAAGATTAAACGAACGTTTTATAAAACCAGACGATGTGTACTTTGACTTTAACGCCATTGCAAAAGGGTATGGAATTGATGTTATCGTAGAGTTTTTGCAAAACCAAGGCATAAAGAATTATTTGGTAGATATTGGTGGGGATTTAAGAACTGGAGGCACTAATATTGAAAAGGCTTCTAATTGGACTATCGGCATTGATAATCCTAACTTTGATGGAAGTCAGTCGTATTCAAAAGTCATCACGTTATCTAACAAAGCCATGGCTACCTCTGGCACCTACAGAAAGTTTAAAACTGATGAAGAGGGTAATCGATATGCGCACATTATAGATACAAAAACAGGATATCCTACAAAAACGAACGTGCTAAGCGTTTCCGTCATTGCCCCAACGTGTATGTTGGCAGATGGTTATGCTACGGCGTTTCAGGCTATGGGCATTGAACGTGTCAGAGAATTTTTAAAAACGCATCCAGAACTTCAGGTTTATTTTATCTATTCGGATAATAGCAATATATGGCAAACGTTAAGCCTTAACGGATTTCCTGATTGATTACCAATAACGCTTTCAGAAAAAAAGTATTTATAGTTAATAACCTCTGTTCTCATTTAACAGTCTCCATAGTAAAAATGTTTACTTTTAAACTATGGATATGACGTCACTTAAAAAGCTGAAAAGTTCAAGGGTAAAACACTCTGCAGAGGTTTCAAAGCAGACGGGGTTTCCTAGCCCTGCAACCCATTATTTGGAGCATACCGTAGATTTGCATGAGCATTTGGTAAAACATCCGGATGCCACTTTTTTTGTTCGGGTAGAAGGAGACGAATTGTCGGAATATAATATGCATCACAATGATATACTCATCATAGATAGATCCTTATCTGCAAAACAAAACACCTTACTCTTGATCGTAGAGGAAGGTGAATTTAAAATTAAACGATTCTCGACAAGTCAAAAGACACCTTATGTAGTTTGGGGAGTTGTTACTTATATTATTCATGCTGCCTTATGATTGCGTTAGTCGATTGTAATAGTTTTTATGCGTCCTGCGAACAGGTATTTCGACCAGATTTATGGGGTAAACCAGTTGTTGTTTTAAGTAATAACGATGGGTGTATTATTGCAGCCAATAAACAGGCAAAAGCATTGACACATATTCCACTTTTTGAACCTGTTTTTAAAATAAAAAAGGTTTTGGCCGAGAATAATATTACATGTTTCTCTTCAAACTACACACTTTATGGCGAAATGTCTCAGCGCGTGGTAAACATTCTTAATACGTTTTCGCCTTTAGTCGAAGTCTATAGTATAGATGAATCATTTTTAAATCTTAACGGAATGGCTGATGTTAAAGATTACGATAACTATGGGGAGGCCATAAAACAGTCTATTTACAAACAAACAGGTCTTCCGGTGGGTGTAGGAATAGCGCCTACTAAAGTTTTGGCCAAATTGGCAAACCGAATAGCCAAAAAAAGAACGGATGAGACCAATCAAGTATATGTTATAGACACTGAAGAAAAGCGAATAGAAGCACTTAAGAGTATTATGGTTAAAGATGTTTGGGGTATAGGACGACGACACGCCGAACGCTTAAATAAAATAGGTGTCACTACTGCTTATCAATTTACTCAATTGCCTGTTGAATGGGTTAGAAATCACATGACCGTTGTTGGTGAACGTATTTGGAAAGAAATGCACGGTGAATCGGCTATTGAATTTATGGTGAACCCCAAGCTAAAGAAGAATATCGGTACTGCAAAATCATTTGGGAAACGAATTGAAAATCTTGACCTTATAGAAGAGGCTTGTGCTTATTATATCACTGAAGTGGCTGAAGTATTACGAAGCCAGAATACATGTGCTACATACGTTCAACTATTTTTACACACCAATTACCACAGTACCACTGATAAGCAATATTCAAAAAGTATTACGGTTACTTTACAATACCCTACCAATAGTACCTTTCAACTTATAAGTCAGGCAAAAAAAGGGTTATATGCTATTTATAAACCAGGGTATCGTTATAAAAAAGTGGGAGTTTGTTTAAGTGGAATTGTCCCTCAGCACTGTATACAAGGTAATTTATTTACTCCTCAAAAAGACTATAGAGATGTACGCTTGACAGAGGTATTGGATAAGCTTAATTCTAAATTTGGTAAATCAACAGTGGCTTCTGGTGCTATTGGTACTAGAAAAAAAGAATGGGAGCTTATTAAAGAAGAGCGAAGTCCTCGTTACACAACTCAATGGCACGAACTTTTAACTGTTAAGGCTTAGTGCTTTATTTGTAAACCACCGGAATAACTTCACCTTTAGCCAATCTATACTTGTCGATATCCATTTCTGATAAATCTGAAGTATAATCCACTTCTTTAACCTTGAAACCTACAGACCTGAGACGGTCAAAATAATCCCTGCCATAGACTCGTACATGGTCATATTGGCCAAATATTTTGGTGCGTTCTTTTTTGTCGGTGATGGTATCGTCTTCAAAAGTAAGTTCTCGATTTAAATCTTGTGGAATTTGAAAAATGCCCCAGCCACCTGGTTTCATAACACGATAGAGCTCTCTCATAGCTTTAGTGTCATCAGGTATATGTTCTAGGACATGATTACAAAGTATAACGTCATAACTATTATTTTTAAAAGGAAGGTTACAAATATCAGCTTTAACGTCTGCCAATGGCGATAGTAAATCCGTTGTTGTGTAGTCTAAGTTTTTTAGGTTTTTGAAACGTTTATGAAATGCCTGTTCTGGGGCAAAGTGTAATACTTTGTTGTCTGCTGTAAAAAAATCAGTTTCATTCTTTAGATACAACCAAAGTAGTCTATGACGTTCTAAGGAAAGTGTTGATGGTGACAATACATTTGGGCGCTGTTTGCCATAACCATAAGGTAGAAAGGTTTTGAATTGTTTTCCGTCGATAGGGTCAGTATATCTTTTTCCTTTAAGAAAAAAAGCCAAAATAGGACGCGCAAGTATACTTAACCGAATTAAAATCGGTCTTGGGATGGTATTTAAAATGAGTTTGAAGAGCGTTTTCAACAAAAAAATCAGGAATTTGAATGATCATCAGTGTTATCTGGCCTGAAAATTTTAAAAGCAATACCAATACACGAAATAGTTAGCAAGAATATGCCTATGGTTAAAATTTCCTTTCCATATGGCCAATGCTGTAATCTAAATACAGTACCTATTACCATTAGTAAGGTGCTCAGTATAAAAAGGATTATAGTATACTTAGATTTCATTAGTATTTATAAATAATGAACAAACTCTTCTTTTCTAAATTGGTCTTCCCTATCACTAGTTATACCTAAAGCTTCATGGACATAATGAAAGGTTGATAGTATTTCGGGTTTTCCGTCGACCATGGCAACATCATGTTCAAAGTGAACACTTGGTTTCCCATCTTGGGTAACTATGGTCCAACCATCTTTTAATTGTTTTACGCGATGTGTTCCCATATTTATCATCGGTTCAATAGCCACAACCATGCCCTCAATAAATTTTTTGCCTCGCCCTCTACGTCCGTAGTTTGGCATTTCAGGGTCTTCGTGCATTTTTCGGCCCAATCCATGACCTACCAATTCTCTTACCACGCCATAACCATGAGATTCACAATAATTCTGAATAGCAAAACCAACATCACCAACACGATTTCCTTTTTTAAATTCTGCAATTCCTACGTAAAGTGATTCTTTAGTGACTTCGATTAATTTTTTAGTCTCAGCGTCTACATCTCCAATTTCGAAGGTGTAGGCGTGGTCGCCATAAAAGTCGTTCAACAAAGCTCCACAGTCTATAGAAACTATGTCGCCATCTTTTAATGGGATATCGGTGGGTAAACCGTGCACTACAGCTTCATTGACACTACATAAGAGTGTAGAAGGACAGTCGTACAATCCTAAAAAGCCGGGAACCGCTCCTTGAGCTCTAATAAAGTCTTCCGCTAAGGTATCGAGTTGTTTGGTGGTTACACCTGGTTTTACTTCTTTGGCCAACATACCTAAGGTTTTTGATACCACCAAGGCACTTTGACGCATCAATTCAATCTCTTCTTTTGTCTTTACAACAATCATCTGCTTTAAATTATGGCGCAAAGATAGCCAATTATAAAAACATAAAGCGTTAGAGATTTTTTAATTAAGCATCTACTTAAACCAGCTTAAAAAGCCTTTCTTTTTTTGTGAAATTTCTGGTTTGGGACTTTCGTTGGTTAATAATTGATAGACTTTTCCCCATCCAATAAAACCACCAATATTTCTGTCGTCTATAAAGAGATCTGCATGTATTTTTCTGCTTTTAGAAGGGTCATATTGCTCCTCAGGAAAGCTTTTGTTTACGGCATAGAATTCAATACCGTTGTCTTTACAAAATTCCACAGCTTCTTCTAAGCGTTTTCCATCTCTATACGTCCAAAGTATGAGCCGATGTCCTTCTTGTTGAAGTTTTTTTAAAGTTTCGAACGCAAACAGTTTTGGTTTGCCTATCCCTGGATATGCATCTTCAACGACAGTGCCGTCAAAATCAATTGCCAAAATAAGTTTTTCTTGAAAATTCATCGTTATACTAAAGAATGTTGGGTCATACTTTTAGGCTGTTCTATGCCCATTAATTTAAGAATTGTAGGAGCTATATCCCCTAATATACCATTATCAATGTTATTTAAATCCTTGTCTATTAAAATAATAGGAACAGGATTAGTAGTGTGAGCTGTATTTGGAGTGCCGTCTGGATTGATCATCGTTTCACAATTACCATGGTCAGCGATTAAAATAGTGGTGTAGTTATTTTCTAACGCAGTATTGACCACTTCTTTTGTGCATTCGTCAACAGCTTCACAGGCTTTAATGGCAGCCTCCATAACTCCAGTATGTCCGACCATATCTCCATTGGCAAAGTTGAGACATACAAAATCAACCTCTGCTTTTTCTAATTCCGGAATAAGTGCGTCTTTAAGTTCGTAGGCACTCATTTCTGGTTTTAAATCGTAAGTGGCTACTTTTGGTGAGTTCCTCAGAATTCGAGATTCACCCTCAAACGGAGTTTCCTGACCACCAGAAAAGAAAAAAGTAACGTGTGGATATTTTTCAGTTTCAGCAATCCGTATTTGTTTTTTACCATGTTTTGAAATGACTTCACCTAGGGTTTCCGTTAAATTATCTTTGTTGAAAATAACCTTGATGCCTTTAAAGCTTTCATCATAATTAGTCATGGTCACATAATGCAAATTGAGTTTGTGCATGTTATACTCATGAAAATCCTCTTGCGAAAGGGCTTGTGTTAATTGGCGCCCTCGATCTGTTCTGAAATTGAAGAAAATAACAACGTCATCATCTTTAATAGTAGCTAATGGTTGGTCGGCATTGTTAGTAATAACCATCGGTTTTAAAAACTCATCGGTAACACTATTCTCGTAACTTTCCCTGATACTACCTAGTATATCTTCAGTATGCTCTCCTTTACCATTGACTAAAGCATCATAAGTAAGCTTCACTCTCTCCCAACGTTTATCTCTATCCATAGCATAATACCGCCCAGTAACTGTTGCTAATTTTGCGGGATTGTTTTCTAAATATTGCTGTAATTCTGTAATGAACCCGTAGCCCGACTTAGGATCAACATCTCTTCCATCTGTAAAAGCATGGACAAAGACGTTTTCTAAACCAAAGGCCTTTGTTGCATCCAACAACCCGAAGAGGTGATTAATGTGCGAGTGCACTCCACCATCACTTAGAAGCCCTAAAAGATGAACCTTTTTATTATGGGTTTTAGCATAATGAAAAGCATCTTTTAAAACAGTTTCTTCTTGAAGTGTTTTATTTTTTACTGCCAAGTTAATCTTTACCAAATCCTGATAGACAATACGACCAGCTCCGAGATTCATGTGGCCCACTTCACTATTGCCCATTTGTCCTTCTGGGAGTCCTACATGTAGCCCATCTGTTCTTAGTGTTGAATGAGGGTACTTGTTGTAAAGGGAATCTATAAAGGGAGTGTTTGCGTGCTCTATTGCTGAAACCTTAGGATCTGGGGACATGCCCCAGCCATCTAAAATCATCAAAATAACTTTCTTGTTCATACTATTGGTTCAATACTTTCAAAGATAATATATAGACGGGTATATCAAATTTGAAACGAAAAAAATTATCAGATTACCATTGTTTTAAAATTTTATTACGTCAATGTAATAGGAAAATTGAGTTTAGGGAAACTCTTAACATATTTGTTTTGAAACAGTTAAATATATGTTATTACATATCGGATAGTGTAACACTTACCAAAATTATTCGTCTCTTTAGTATAATCAAAAAACAATCAATTAATTAAAAACTCTTTCATCATGAAAAAAACAGTAGCAATTTTAGCCTTAGCATTGGGCTTTTCAATCGTAAATGTAAATGCAACAACTTCAGAACTTTCTTCTAATCCTATCGAATTAAATTTCACAGAATCTAAGGTCAGTCCATTATGTGCAGCAATTGCCAAAGGAGATGTAGATAAAGTTAAAGTGTATTTGGACCAGGGTGTGGATCTTACCGCAAAATCTAATGGTATGTTGCCGATTCATTATGCGGCAAAATACAATCGTGTAGAAATTATTAAACTTTTAATCACAGCTGGCTCAGAAATACACGTTAAGTGCGATAAAGGCTATTCGCCAGTAAAACATGCACAATTAACAAAAGCCAAAGATGCTGAACAGTTTCTTAAACGTTTTAAAGCTTAAATAAAGGAGTTTATTTGAGTTAGTCTCGAAAAGCATTCTATCTATTAGGATGCTTTTTTGTATTTGGCAATGGATTCTTTAATTTTTTCAATCCTATTTTCTGGATCTGGATGGGTGCTCTGAAATTCTGGTACGCGATTTGGTCCAGCAGCATCCTTCAAAATTTTCATAACACCGATCATTTCTTCGGGATTATAGCCTGCTTTCATCATAAATCGTACTCCAAGATCATCGCTCTCTAGCTCATCATCCCGTCCGTTTGCCAATAATTGTCCCTGTCCAATCTGTTGGGCAACAGCACCAAAATCAATGGCACTTGCTCCCATAACCAATGTTTGAAAAAATTTAGAGTTGGTAATACGTTCGTTAGAGTGTTTCCCTAAAACATGGCCAATTTCGTGTCCCAAAACACCAGCCAATTGATCTTCATTTTCAAGTTTTGAAAACAAGGCATAAGTGATAAAAATTTGTCCACCTGGTAAAGCAAAGGCGTTAATAGTACCGTCATCTGCCAATAAGTGAAACTCATATTTATACGGTGTTTTATTGGCAATGCTGCTATTTATCAATGTATTGCCAACATCGTCAACCAAACTTTGATATCTGTTGTCTGGATGTAAACCACCATGCTGCTGTGCCATTTGTGGAGCACTTTGTAACCCAATGGCAATTTCTTGCTCGGGAGATAGTGAGATGGCTTGTGTGCGTCCCGTCCATGGATTGGTTTCTTGCTGGCTACATCTTCTAATAAATGCAAATGCCACAATAGCAACACCAATTAATAAACGAACCTTAAAATTACCTCTTCTCATAACTTTGGGTAGAATGACTTGGTTAAAGATACAATTTATGTTTTTTATTTTACGGATCGGATTTTTGAAAATCAGTACATTTGAGTTCAATTTAAGTGTATGGCTATTCAATTTAAAATTGTACCAAAAGATACCTACAAAGACATTATTCCATTAGTTTTTAAGCTGAACAGTGGTAAAGTTTCTAATGAAGTTTTAGAAGAGCGCTTTGAAGATATGAAGCTTCAGAACTACGAGTGTGCAGGTATCTATGATAAAGATCAACTTATTGGAGTTTCTGGGCTTTGGTTTAGTACACGCCATTACACTGGTAAATCTGCAGAATTAGACCATGTTTATATTGAGGAAGACTATAGAAATAGTGGTCTGGGTAAGCGATTTATGACCTGGATTAAGGAATACATTCAATCCAAAGGGTGCCAGGCTTTTGAGCTTAATACTTATGTGCAAAATTATCCTTCACACAAATTTTACTATAACCAAGGTATGGAAATTTGGGGATATCACTTTATTAAAAAGTTTTAGTTAAGGTCATTTAAAGCACTAGAAGGGGAAATTTCATAAGGTTGTTTCCCATACTCAAAAATACGTGCATCTAAGCTGCCTTTTAAAATAAGATTGTCGCCGTTTACATCTATCCAACTACCTTCTCGCAACCCGATAACAGGTTGTGTATTGAATTTGTGAAATTCTTTAATGCGGGTTTCTCGCGTTTCACCCATGTGTTTTGAATCTTCAATTGGATCTAAATAATGTGGATTGATGTTAAAAGGCACAAAACCAAAGGTTTTAAAACTTGGAGGATAGACTATGGGCATATCGTTAGTGGTGTTAATAGTTAAGCCACAGATATTGCTTCCGGCACTAGTGCCTAAATATGGAGTGCCTCCATTAACTGCTTTAATTATGGGTTGTATTAAGTTGTTTTTATAGAGCTGATTGACTAGGACAAAAGTATTACCTCCCCCAACAAATATAGCTTCAGTATTTTCAATGGCTTTAATAGGGTCGTCAAATTCATGGATGCCTTTGAGTTTCTTTCCGATGATTTTAAATGCTTCAGCAGCTTTTAATGTATACTCTTTATGTGTAATTCCGCCTGGTCTAGCATAAGGAATAAAAAGTACGGTTTCGGCATTTTTAAAAAGTACTTTGAGGTCTTCTAAGAGGTAGTTCAAATAATTTCCTCCATAAATTGTTGAAGTACTTGCTATAATGAGTCGTTTCAAACTTAGTTTTTTGTAAATTTAAGTAATCCTTCAGTTTAACAAAACTTTACAATGGCATTACCAAAGATTTTAGAATCTAAGTAAGAACTTTATAGTCTATAATAATTTAACCAATCATGAAAACCTATTTATCCATATTTTTCTCTCTTGTTTTTATTGCATTTGGGATTTCCCAAAACGGAGAGCGTTATGAAATTTCGGGAAAAATCAGCGTAGAGTCCAATGAGAAAGAAGGTATCACAGTTTTCAATTCTAGCACAAATAATGGCACTACAACCGATGAGAAAGGTAATTTTATTATTGTGGCAGGTCTAAATGATGTGATTGATTTTGGGGCCTTGCAGTTTAAGGACTTCTCCGTTACAATTGATGAACGTATCGTAAAATCTAGGAAAATGACGGTGATATTAGTTGAACAGGTCAATAAATTAGATGAGGTTCTGATTTTGCCTTATGACCTTACGGGTAACTTAACAGTCGATTTAGAATCTGTAAGAACCTATAATGTGGACATGAACAAGATTTATCTAGGTATCGACGATCTTGACGATTATCAGTTTACGGATGATAATAAATCTGAAGTGGATAACCCCTTTACCAATAGAGAGTTTAAGTATGGTCTCAATATTAAAAATGTTGCAAAACTGATTGCTGGAGCTTTTTCGGATGAAAATGAGAATGAGACTGAAGACATTACTCAAAAAGAGATGTCAGAACTTGCATTGAAATACGATGCTAATTTTCTTTTCGAACAATTTGAAATTCCCTTGGATAAAGCTGGAGAATTTTTCGCTTTCCTTGAAAAAAAGCCGATAAACAAAAGGCTTTTAGTGGATGATAATGAGGTTGAATTATTGGAATATATCAATAAACAAAGCCAATTGTTCTTAATACAAGAGCGTGAAAAAAACTAGGTACCTTCTTTCTCTTTGCTTTTTTGTTGGTTTTTTAGCCACTGCTCAAACTGATTTGAGAGGTAAAGTGGTGGCAGATGATGACGTTGATGGCATACATGTACTCAATAAAACTGCACTAAAATACACCATAACAGAAGTCAATGGCTCATTTATTATCCCAGTAAAAATGGGTGATACCCTAACAGTGACGGGCATAAAATACATTACAAAAGAAGTGATCATCACCGAAAGCATTCTAGATCGAGAATTTCTTGAAGTAAGATTAGAAGAACGTGTCAATCAACTCGATCAGGTGATTGTTGGTAAAATTTTAACCGGAAATCTAGGCTCGGATATTCGTAATTCGGACGCAAAAACCGATATTGATTTTTACGACTTGGGTATCCCTGGTTATACCGGGCCTCGGATGACACAGAACGAGCAAAAGCTATATGATGCTGATAACGGTAAAATAGCTGCTATTGGTATTCTTTACGGTGGTGTTAATGTCCATAAATTACTAAATAAGATTAGTGGACGTACAAAAAAATTAAAGGACATAGTAGCTTTAGATGCTAAAAATCAATGCATGCTACAGTTTAAGGATTTGTATGCTAACGCATTGTTTGAAAAAGAATCTCTAGCTGAATCGCTTCAGATGGATTATTTTTATTTTTGCTCTGACGATCCCAATTTTGATAAAATTTGTGATGACAATAACCCCTTAGAACAAATGGAGTTTCTTCAAAAAAAATTATTGACCTATAAAGCCCTTCAAACTTCTGAAGTCAAGAACTAAATAATGGAACGAATTTTGAAACAGAAGAAGATAAACAAAAGCATGAAAAAAAGAACTTACTTATCCTTACTATTACTCTTGCCGTTGCTTTTTAGCTTTTCTAGCCTTCACGAATACTATGTTAGCGTTACAAAGGTTGTGTATGTTAAGGACCAAAAAGCCATTCAAATCACCAATCAGGTTTTTATTGATGATTTTGAAGCATTATTGATAGAACGCTATGATGATAATGTTACTCTTGGTGGAGATGACGAACCAAAAGTCGCTGAGACATACATTGAGCGTTACCTCACCGATAAAATTGTAGTAAAGGTTAATGGAGCACCTGTTTCAGTTAATTATATAGGTAGGGAATACAAGGATGATATTGTGTATGCTTATCTCGAAATTGTAAATATTTCAGATGTTAAATCCATCTCAATTACTAACGAGGTGTTGTTCGATATGTTTGAAGAGCAGCAGAATATCATCAAAACGAATATCAATTCAAAAAAGAAGAGCTTTTTGCTAACTTCAGCAAAAACCAATCGTGTGTTAAACTTTGATTAAAAAAAAGCACAAAATGCAGTAAATTGGCTATTTTAGGGCTCATTTTTAACAAATAATTAAACTTTATGAAACTACTCAAGCACTCTTTCCTTGCCGTTTTATTTGTTTCCCTTGGAACATTGGCACAGGCACAAGAAGCAGAAGCCAGAGAACCTGGACACACCAACAACAATAAATTTAAACAGTTATATGACGAGTTTTCTACTCCGAATATGTTTAGAACAGGTTCGGGAGCACCTGGCCCAGCATACTATCAGCAACAGGCCGATTACAAAATGGACATTGAGATTGATGATGACAATGCAAGACTTTACGGAAATGAAACAATTACATACACAAACAATTCGCCAGATCCGTTAAAATATCTTTGGGTTCAGCTCGACCAGAATATGAGAGCTCCGGATTCTAAAACACCTCTTATTAACAGTTCGGGTGTTACACCAGCAACTACAGCAAGTCGAATAAGTTCAAGCTATTTAGAGGAAGCTAAAGAACGCGGTTTTAATATAGAATCTGTAACTAATGTTGACGGTACACCATTACCTCATACTATCAACAGAACAATGATGCGTGTAGAGCTACCAGAAGTAATGAAGACTGGAGATAAGTTTTCTTTCAAGATTAAGTGGTGGTACAATATTAATAATCATGTTACCGAAGGTGGCCGATCTGGCTTTGAGTATTTCGCGGAGAATGATAACCGTATTTATGTTATCGCTCAGTTTTACCCAAGAATGGCAGTCTATAATGATGTAGAAGGATGGCAAAACTCACAGTTCTGGGGACGTGATGAGTTTGCATTACCATTTGGTGATTTTGATGTAAATATTACAGTACCTGCTGACCATATCTTAGATGGGACAGGATATTTGACAAATAGAGAAGAGGTCTTCACAAAGGAAATGATGAAGCGTTACGAACAGGCTAAAAAGTCGTATGACAAGCCTGTATTGATTGTTAATCAAGAAGAGGCTACTAAGACTGAAAAGACAAAAAGTAAGGACAAAAAGACGTGGAAATTATCCGCTCAGATGGTTCGTGATTTTGGTTTTGCAACGTCACGTAAGTTTATCTGGGATATGATGGCTGTTAAGATTGGCGATAAAGATGTTATGGCAGTGTCTATGTATTCTAAAGAAGGAAACCCACTTTGGGAGCAATGGTCAACCAATGCTGTAGCGAGTACTTTAAAGTCTTACTCTCGCATGACGTTCGATTATCCTTACCATAAGGCCATTTCAGTACATGCGCCAATGGGTATGGAGTATCCAATGATATGCTTCAACTTTGGGCGTCCAGATGCAGAAGGTAATTATTCGGACAGAACAAAATTCGGAATGATAAGCGTTATTATACACGAAGTGGGTCATAATTTCTTTCCAATGATCGTAAATAGTGATGAGCGTCAATGGACTTGGATGGACGAGGGTCTTAATACGTTTGTACAATATGTTGCTGAGCAAGATTTTGGTGAATGGTACCCTGCAGCCTTGTCAGAAGGGCAAACAGCATATCCGTCCCGTCGTGGGCCAGCAAAAAACATTGTGCGTTACATGGGTGGTAATCAAGATTTCATTGCACCTATTATGACTAAAGGACTAAATACGTATCAGTTTGGTAGCAACGCCTATGCTAAGCCAGCTACAGGACTAAATATTCTTCGAGAAACAATAATGGGACGTGATTTATTTGACTATGCATTTAGAGAATATGCACAGCGTTGGATGTTTAAACACCCGACACCAGAAGATTTTTTCAGAACTATGGAAGATGCATCAGCTGTTGATTTAGATTGGTTTTGGAGAGGTTGGTTCTACACTACGGATTATACTGATATAGGTATAGAATCGGTTAAGAAATTTGCTGTTACGACGAAACCAAACGAAAGAGGTAAGCAATTGGCAGACCGTTTTAATATTGATCCAGAGACATTAGTGTATTTTGTTGAAGAAGATTCAGATGAGTATGATGCCTCTAGTTCGGTAGAAAATTTAGAAGATTTGCCTACTGTTAAAGAATACATTATGGATAACTTTACGCCAGAAGAGCGTCAGAAGTTAAAATCACCTAAGTATTTTTATGAGGTAACTTTTAATAAACCAGGTGGGCTGGTAATGCCTTTAATTGTAAAATACACCTATTCTGATGGCACTTCAGAAAAAATCACTTATCCGGCTCAGGTTTGGAGGTTAAATGATGAGCAAGTCAGTAAGGCAATTGCAAGTGACAAGGAAATCGTAAGTATTGTTGTTGATCCAGATCTTGAAACAGCAGACGTGGACACAACAAATAACTCTTGGCCAAAAGAAGTTCAAGAGAGTGATTTTGATAAGTTTAAGAATCAAGTTAAAAACTAAGAATTAAATTATTTAAAAAAAGCCGACTTTAACGAGTCGGCTTTTTTTATTCCTAAAACTCAAGTTATATTTGTAGCGTGATACAACTAGCAACATTTTTATTTATTGGTGGACCCGAGATTATTTTCATACTATTTATAGTGGTGATGGTTTTTGGTGCTGATAAAATTCCTGAAATAGCTAGAGGCCTTGGTAAAGGTATGCGTCAACTTAAGGATGCCACTAATGATATAAAGCACGAAGTCACTAAAAGTGCAAAAGAGCATAGTGATGTCGGTTCTGACGTGACTAAAAACATCAATGAAGAACTCAATAAAGTAAAGGACGATATAGAAGACTTTACAGGTTCTATTAAACGCAAATTGTAATTCTGCATATTTTATCGGTAAAGTGTAAAGCGCTTTACGGTTTATCCTAAATTATTTTATATACGTCGAAAAGTGCCTGTTTTTTGTCGATAATAGATTAAAAAACAAGGCTTTATAAAAAAGGATTTTTACTTTAGTCTTCCCAAATCTAAATAAACTATGAAAAAAACTCTACTATATGTATGCGTTTTTGTCGTTACTTTTTTATCCTTTTCGCAAGACGAAAGACGCATTATTCAAACCATCGATGAGTTAAATATTCAGTCACAGAAAGATTACTGTGATGATAAAATCGATCTGGCTTTTCAGAACTTAAGCAAAGCCTTAATACTTTCGGATTCTATTGCTGACACTTATGGTAAAATTTCAGCCTATACCACTTTAGAAGATATCTATTTAGAGGTAGGCGATTATGAAAATGCTATAACTATAGCCGAGCAAAAATTAGAAGCTTCTGTATCTTTAAAAGATAATCACATTATGGCTCAAGCTTATGCCGATTTGGGCACTGCTATTAAGTTAAGTAGAGGTGATTCTCAAAAAGCTATAGGATTATATAATAAAGCATTAACCTATGCTGAATCCATAAAAATTTCAGATCACGAGGGATATAAGGAAAAACCTGCTTTATTGAATACAATTTTGGTATCGCTAGGAGAGTTGCATATTAATGAAAAGAATAAGGATAAAGCTCTAGCGTATCTTTTTAGAGCTAAAACCAATTCTGATAACATTACTTTAAAGCCTGAAGAGAAAGCAAAAATTTATTACGCTTTAGGACAATACCATGATTTTTCAGATAACACTTTTAATGCTATTGAGAATTATAATTTAGCATTAGAACTTATTCTTAATGACACTGTCGATTCATTCACTAAAAATAATTTAGCTCATAATATATACAAGGATTATGCAAGCATTTTGTCATCAATGGATGAAAAAGACGAAGCTTTTAATATGTTAGCTGTTGCAGGTGAATATGGGGATTTGGTTTTTAATGAAAAGAAAATTAGGCAGGTTAATTATGCCAAGTCCAAGTTTAATATTGAAGAATATAAGCGCAATGCCGAGTATGCCAACCAACAAAAACGATTACAATCTCAAATCACAGAAAAAACACAACGCGTTAATCAATTAATGATAATCGTTGCGATTATTTTAAGTATAACTTTAGTCGTAGTAATTGTCAGTCAACTCAAGTACAGAAAACTAGCTAAAAAGCTAAAATTACAAAATGATGAGTTGGAGATGGCGAAGGATATTGCAGAACATTCTTCTAAGCAAAAATCCCAGTTTATTTCTAATATAAGTCACGAACTAAGAACTCCATTATATGGAGTTGTAGGGTTGACAAGCCTTTTAATGGACAGCAAAAACCTAGATAGTGATGAAAAGAGCTTTATTAAATCATTAAAATTTTCTGGAGATTATCTGTTGCACCTTATAAATGACGTATTACAATTCGGAAAAATTGAGTCTAACAAAATAGAACTTAACAGCTCCTCTTTTAAACCTGAAAAATTGGCAAAGAATATCATGAATTCTTTTGCATATCAGTTAGAAGGAAGTAAAAATAAGTTGCATTTAGATTTTGATGAGACTATTCCTCAGTTTTTAATGGGAGATACTATTCGTGTGTCTCAAGTCCTAATTAACCTAATAGGAAATGGCTTAAAGTTTACTAAGGAAGGTAATGTTTGGTTAAGACTAAAACAGACCAAAAGTTCGGAAAGTACTTCAACAATTAGATTTGTTATTGAAGATGACGGACCTGGTATACCGAAGGACAAGCAGCAACAAATTTTTGAAAAGTTCTCGCAATTAGACCGCAATTATAATCACGAATATCAGGGGACTGGTCTTGGATTATCAATTACGAAAAACCTCCTCAACATTTTTGGAAGTGAAATTGAATTAGAAAGTGAGGAAGATAAAGGATCTAAATTCTCATTCGAAATTACTTTCGACATAGATACTGAGAAGCAAGAAGAATTTGATGTCACAAACATTAACCAGATTGTTGATTTGCAAGAAGGAAGACGAATTTTAATTGCAGAGGATAATAAAATTAATCAGATTGTAACTAAGAATATTTTAACCAAAGAAGGCTATCAATGCCATATTGTTGAAAATGGTCAGATGGCTATTGATGCGGTTAAAACAGAGAAATTCGACTTGGTCTTGATGGACTTAAACATGCCTGTAATGAATGGTGATGAGGCTACGGTTGAAATCCGAAAGTTTGATACTGAAATTCCTATTGTTGCACTAACGGCTTCGGTAATGGAAGAGGTTGAAGAAAAATTAATAGCTTCGGGTATGTCCGATATCATTATTAAGCCTTATGATAACTATGATTTCTTTCAAATTATCTCAAAGCATTTATACCAGCGGTATTGCCCAGAAGCAGTATAGCAGCCTATACTTTTCTACTGATGGTTAGACCATCACGGATTGGTAAAACGACACTCTCAACTCGTGAGTCATCTTTAAGAAGTGCATTATAATCGAGGACTGCTTTTGTGGAAACGTCTTTTTCTTTTAAGGGCTCAACGACCTTACCGTGCCACAATACGTTATCTGATAATATAATACCTCCAGTGTTTAATTTATCAATTATTAAATGAAAATAATTGACATAGTTGGTCTTATCTGCATCAATAAAGACCAAGTCAAAATTTGAGTTTAAAGTTGGGATAATATCTAATGCATTACCAACATGCTGTTGTATTTGCTTCTGGTATTTCGATTTATTAAAATACTTGGATTGTATAGGTTCTAACTCTTCATTGATATCAATAGTATGAATAATACCATTTTCGGTTAACCCTTCAGCCAAGCACAACGTAGAATATCCTGTAAACGTTCCCAGTTCTAAAATATAGGTAGGATTAACCAATTTTGAAATCATGCTCAGCACACGACCCTGATAAGGCCCGCTAAGCATAATTGGTTGTAATACTTTTTGATACGTTTCTCTTGTAAGCTTCTTTAGTAACTGGGGCTCTTCTTGTGAGTGAGAAACGATATACTTATCTAGTTTTTCTGGTAGAAAATGCATTAGCCTAAAATTCTGTTCACAAGCTTTTCTTTCGCCTTATCGTCATCACCACATAACCATTGGATGACATTATCTTCCCAAATGGCATCACGTTCATTTTCATTAATAATTTGTTGGTCTATTGCTAGATCTAAAATCTTACCAGGGTAAGAGGATTGTTTTTCACTTTCCATTTCACCAAGTGGATATGGATCATCAAGCCCCATCAAAACTTGTTTGTAGCCCTGATTTTTAATCAGAAGATGTAAGCCACCAGTATCATGTACTAAGGTGTCGAAGAAAATATTTTTATGGCCAACGGCTTTCCGTGGATGACTTTTGCCTTCAAATAAATCTGGTCTGCCATCAAACCCTTGTATTCTTCGTCCAATATTGATCTGAGCTAATTGTCCTCCATGAGCAAAACAAGTACGCATATTTGGATATTTATCCTGATAACCGTTCAATGTCAAAAAATGATAGGCATCAGCACACTGTGCCAACATCCAAATAAGGTGAAACCGCCAAGAGGTATTTTCGAGCTTAATAAATTTTTCACCATCATAAGGGTGAATCTCTATAGCGAGATTGTATTTGTTGGCCAACTCAAAAATAGGCTCGTTCTCTTCATCAAAAATACAGCGCCAAGTACCAATGGTGTCCATATAATGCGTTGGTAAACATAATAATTGCATGCCCAATTCCTCAACACAGCGTTCAATTTCCCAGCACGCGCCCCTTACAAATCCAGGATGCACCACAAATCCACAAGTGAATTTGCTAGGGTTTTCTTTTTGAATCTTTGCATTAAAATCATTTTGAAATCGTAAAGCTTGCTTCATCTCCTCAACACGTAATCCATTACCATACAATTGAGAAAGGTTAAGAACAACGGCATGGTCAATTTTATACCGTTCCATCCATGCCAATTTTTCGTTTAAAAAGAAGCTAGAGTCTGTAATAGGTCGGTTCCAATCTTTTTGAAGCATAAATTTTCGGTCCTTATCTACCCAAAAAATACCTTTATCCTTCATAAATTGAGGAATTTCTTCTGGATAGGGAAGGAGATGCGAATGACCGTTTATTCTGAGTTTTCTTTTTTGTTTCATGCTGTCATTCCTGCGAAGGCAGGAATCTTTTTAATGTTAATATTCTTTCTGAGATTCCTGCCTTCGCAGGAATGACAAATTAATTTTCTATCTGTACCTTTTTGGGTGGCTCCATAACCTCACCACAATTTGGACATTTACGCTTATCGTTATCGGTATAATAATTATCGAAAATCTTTGGCATGTCCGTTTCTATATTATCCAAGGTGAAATCTTCTTCATAAAGCTTGGTCGTGCAGTTTTCACAAAACCATAATAAGGCATCTTTAACACCTTCTTCTCTCGGATATTCAATAACTAAACCAACGGTATTGGCACCGCGCTGTGGTGAATGTGGGATTTTAGGCGGCAGTAGAAAGATATCCCCTTCTTTAATATGAATGTCTTTTGGTTCACCATCATCAATAACCTTTAAGACGATATCGCCTTCAACCTGATAGAAAAACTCTGGTGTTTCATTATAATGATAATCTTTTCTACTGTTAGGTCCACCAACGACCATAACGATGAAGTCCCCATCTTTCCATACCACTTTGTTGCCTACAGGGGGTTTTAATAAATGTCTATTGTCTTCAATCCATTGCTTGAAGTTTACAGGTGGATGTAATTTGCTCATGATAAAAGCCCTTCCTAGCCTTCCTACTTCGACTGCGCTCAGCACAGGCTCGGGAAGGAACTCTTACTCGGGTGGATAAGAGTATTTCGTTATAAAACAATTTAAGCTTAAAGATAATAATATTAGAGTAACTTTTCCTTTCCTTTGGAAGGGATGGGCTTTAAAGACTTTTTGTCCGCCCGCCATCGACCGGAAGATTAATTCCATTGATGTAGGAAGCTCTTGCACTTGCTAAAAATGTGATGGCATCAGCAAGCTCCTCTGGTTTAGCAAAACGTTTGGCTGGTACGGCATTTTTCATAGCGTCGGCAGATTCTTCCTCTGTTTTGCCAGTTTTAGCTGATTTATTTTTAATGATTTCTGCTAAGCGTTCCGTGCCTGTGGCTCCTGGTAAAACGTTGTTGACTGTAATATTGAATTGCCCTAATTCATTAGCTAAAGTCTTACTCCAACTGGCCACAGCACCTCTAATGGTATTGCTAACACCAAGCCCATCAAGTGGTTGCTTTACTGATGTCGAAATCACATTGATAATACGTCCAAACCCTTCTTGTTTCATAAAAGGTACAAGTGTTTGAGCTAGAATATGGTTACATTTTAAATGCTGAGTAAAGGCATTTTCAAACTCTTCGAGCTTAGCTGAAAAAACAGGCCCTCCAGCTGGTCCACCCGTATTATTCACTAAAATATGAAAACCATGATTTTTAGAAATGTATTCTGAAACTTTAGTTTTTAGTGCATCAGGGTTAGAAAAATCAGCTACAATATAATCGTGTTGCCGTTGCTGAGGTAATTCTGATAGAACAGCTTTTAACTTTTCTTCATTTCTGGCAATTAGTGTGACAATTGTTCCCTCGGCAGCTAAAGCCATTGCAGTGGCTTTTCCAATGCCTGCGGTACTTCCGCATACCAGTGCGTATTTGTTGTTTAGTTCTAGATTCATAAGCCCATCCCAACCTTCCCAAAGGGAAGGAGTTTTATTATTAGTTCTATTTTGATATTTTTTTCAATTATAAATTCTAATCCCTAGCTAGTTTCTTCCCCTTGGGAAGACGGAAGAAGGGCTTTAATATTTTATACATACATTCTTAGCCTCTGTAAAAAAGCGTAAGGCTTCAAAACCACCTTCACGACCGACACCGCTTTCTTTCACCCCTCCAAAAGGTGTTCTAAGGTCGCGTAACATCCAGGTGTTTACCCAAACGATACCGGCTTCTAGCTCATTCGTCATGCGCATTGTGCGTTTTAAATCGTTGGTCCAAAGTGTTGCCGATAGTCCGTATTTTACTTCGTTTGCCATTTTTAAGACATCTTCCTCAGATTTAAAAGGCATTATGGTAACTACTGGTCCAAAGATTTCTTCCTGATTTACTCTGCAGTCGTCATTCTGCACCTCAATAACCGTTGGCTCTAAATAATAGCCATTTTCATAGCCTTCAACCTTGACTTCATTACCACCGCATAATATTTTTCCTCCTTCTTGTTTACCAATATTGATGTACTCCATTACTTTTTCAAAATGTGATTTTGATACTAATGCACCAATATTTGTATCTAAGTCTGAAGGATGGCCAACTTTAAGCTGCTTTACTTTTGCTACAAAGTCAGTTTTAAACGTATTATACATAGTTTCTTCAACAAAAATGCGACTACCACACAAACAAATCTGCCCTTGATTAGCAAAAGACGATCTTACTGTTGTATTGAGCATGTCTTCATAATCACAGTCTGCAAAAATGATGTTAGGGTTTTTTCCGCCGAGTTCTAGAGATAATTTTTTAAACATAGGTGCGGCTACTTTTGCAATGTGAGCACCTGTGGCTGTACCTCCTGTAAAACTAATAGCTTTAATATCTGGATGCTCAATAATAGATTGTCCTGTTGTAGTCCCTAAACCATGGACAATATTCAAAACCCCTTTTGGTAAGCCTGCTTCATTGCAAATTTCACCAAGTAAATAAGCTGTCATCGGTGTGACTTCACTTGGTTTAGCGACGACACAATTCCCTGCAGCGATGGCAGGTGCAATTTTCCAGGTAAATAAGTAGAGTGGTAAATTCCAAGGGCTGATACAGCCTACAACTCCAATAGGTTGACGTAAGGTGTAATTGATGGCATTTTGCCCAATACTTTCATGACTTTCACTCGCAAATTGGGTGATGGCATTGCCGAAAAATCTAAAGTTGCTTGCTGCTCTTGGAATATCAATAGCTTTTGCTAAGCTAATTGGTTTGCCGTTGTCTTTACTTTCTGCTTCGGTAAAACGGTCTAAATTTTTTTCTAATAATTCTGAAATCTTGATGAGAATACGACTGCGATCTTCTAATGTGGTTTTTGACCACTGTTTAAAAGCAGACTTTGCAGAAAGGTATCCATCCTCTACATCTTCTTTTGAAGAGTTTGGAATTTGCCCATAAATCTCTCCGTTTGAAGGATTGTAGTTGTCTATCCAACCATTGTTTTTCGGGTTTTGGAAGTTACCGTTTATGTAGTTTTTGATATTCACCTTAATTTTTTTTCTAAAGTTAATTCAATATTTTGTTTTAGTGTTTTAGCACTTTCTATTGATTCTACAGTCATAGTATCAAAGCCATTATAAACAGTTGCATAGATTTTTATGGACTCTATAAATCCACGATTATCTTTTAATTTTTCGAAATCAATCGGAATCATAATATTTCGATTGTATGTCTTATTGTAATGGCCTCCCTTGAACAAAAAGCGTGAATAATCTAAAATATAATGGTAAAAATCGTCCCGAAGTTCATTATATGCGCGATCTAAGTCTGGCAATTTAGATGTATAATACATACCTATTTCTGAACGTAGTTGGTTCTCAGAAATTAGATCCATTCCAATAGATGTTAAAGATTCATAACCACTAGTTTTTATATCAGGGTCTGGATAACCAAGTATTGATGTAAAGTGAATAATTAAAGAGTCGTGATATTGTTTGTTATTTTCTAGAACGTCAATTATAACTTTCAGTGATTTTTTTGATGAATTTAAGCCATTTATCTCGCGTGTTTTTATATCTGTCAGGTTTTTTATGTTGTTCTCTAAATCAGAAATTATTTCGTTTAGAGCATGTTCTTCCTTTTCTTTTGTTTTTTTGACTTCATTCCAATTATTAATCTGTAAAGCTATGAGAATACCAATAACCACAAGAACAATTTCGCCTATAGCGTATTTAAAGTACCTACCTGTTTTGTTTCTCATGAGTAATGATTTACGGATATGACGAAAGAATTTAATCACTTTGCGTTTATATAATTTTGGATGTTTATCAACACCTATTTTATTCAGTTTCCTTTAATATTGAATCTATTAATTTTTCAATTTCATTCACTCTACCTAAAGCTGAATTGACCCTATATAAATAATCATCTGTAATATTTTCAAATTCAATATCGTTAAAAATCTTGTATTTATCTATTGCCAATGATGAGCTTTCTTTCCAATTTAATGACCCATATTGATCAATATCCTTTAAGGCATAGTTTTTAGAGATATAGGGTATTAATCCATCATCAATCTTTAACTCTACCCTTTTAAAACTTACATCTAAACTTTTGAGTTCAGTTTGCCATTGGTATAGAAGAACTTTAAGGTTTTTGTTCTGAAGTAATTTTAATCGTCCTGATTGAATGAGATCATTTATAGTATTCTCACTTGGCCTAAATTCACCAGCTTCTAGCATCATAAATAAGAGGCTGTCAACATTACGTTGTCTAATAATGATTTCCGATTTATCAAAAAGATCCATTATAAGAAAACCTGCTTCTTTAGCTCCAATTGTTTCAAATCGTGTCACTTTGAGTAATTTCTTATTTTCAGAGAACTCATCATGTAGATTTTGAATGATGGAACCTTCTTCTAATTTGTCTTTTCGACTTTCATTCCAAGTATTGATTTGAAGCGCAATAAGAATACCAATCACTACAAGGATTATTTCTCCAATAGCATATTTAAAGTACCTGCCCGCCTTCGCTGAAGCTTCAGCGGACGAGCCTGTTTTGTTTTTCATGAGTAATGATTTACGGATATGGCGAAAGAATTTAATCATTCTATAAAGGCTTATAGGCCATCACCTTTATCTCAACAACCAAATCGGGATGCGGCAACTGGTGCACAGCGACAGTTGTTCTCGTTGGTCCAGTTTCCTTATCAAAAAATTCTGCATAGGCTCTGTTGTAATCTGCAAAGTCATTCATGTTTACCAAAAAGGAAGTGACATCTACGACGTCTTTTAAGGTAGCTCCTTCTTTAGCAAGGTTACGCTCAATGTTTTTTAGAACCTCTTGAGTTTGAGTATAGGCATTTAGCTTTTTTGTTCCCATTTCGTCAATAATGTCAACTCCAGCAATGGTATTATCTGTGCGTCTAGAACTTGTACCAGACACAAAAATAAAATCTCCTACACGTTTTGTGTGTGGGTATGCTCCTCTTGGTGTTACGTCCATAATAAAAAGCCCCTTTTAATTTCCCCAGAGGGGAAAAACTCAAAGCGGGAATTTGAGTTAAAATTATTAGTTTTATTTATTCCTTCCCTCAGGGAAGGTTAGGATGGGCTCTTTTATTTCATTCTAGCAACCCTATCATCTTCCAAAATCGCTTCAGTTTCTGTTTTAACTTTTTCTAAAATGTCTTTTATGTCATCTGATGTTGAAATAAGTCCATCTGCCAGCATATTCAAAATGGCCTTGTCCTGCGCTCTTCCTCTTAACATGGCTTCACGATATCCAATATGCTCATTAAAGGTAACCAAACTGTATTTGGATGAATATGCATCAGGAAAGTTTTTTTCTAAAGCCATTTCTATCTTTCGTTTCTCTTGGAAAATAGCCTGCCCTACATGGTCTTTCATTTCATGAAAGTTATCAATCGCTAGATCTGCAATAGCGTCTGTATCTTTTTTTCGTCGTTGTTCATAGGTTTTGAAAATGGTTTCCCAATCATTAAAGCCTTCATCTAAAACTTCATCAAATACCACTACGTCTTCAAAGGATGCATTCATTCCTTGTCCGTAGAAGGGTACAATGGCGTGGGCGGAATCACCCATTAATAAGGTGTTTCCTTTGTAATGCCAAGGGGAACATTTTACAGTTCCTAAAGGCGCAGTAGGATTTTCAAAAAAGTCATCAATGAGATTAGGCATCAGTTCCAAAGCATCTGGAAATTCTTTTTTAAAGAATTCCGTCACTCTTTCTGGAGTGGTTAGATTATTGAAATTATACTCACCTTCGTCATAACTTAAAAATAGTGTTACCGTAAAACTACCGTCTAAGTTTGGCAATGCAATAATCATAAAGTCACCACGAGGCCAAATGTGCAAAGCGTTTTTAAAGGTTTTATAGCCGCCATCTTTAGCTGGTAGAATACTCAGTTCTTTGTAACCATGGGTGAGGTAGTCTTGAGAAAAACTGAATAAAAATTTGCGCTCTAGATAGTAACTTCGTCTTAATGCGGATCCTGCGCCATCTGTAGCTATAATAGTATCTGCATCTTCTACAAATTCAGTTTTAGTGTCGTAATCCTTAAATAGGGCAGTGGTCTTTTCAAAATCGACACTCTGGCACGATTTGTTAAAATGTATTTTAACATTAGGGTGTTTTTCTGCCTCAGTAAGCAATAATGCATTAAGGTCTCCTCGAGAAATAGAATTGATAAATTCATGTTCTCGTCCACTGTAGTTAGACAGGACAGTATTGCCCTTTTTGTCGTGTAACATTCTACCATGCATTGGTATGCAGAGTGCTTTAACTTTATCTTCTATGCCCACCAATTTCATGCCCTTATTACCACGATCTGAAAAAGCTAAATTAATAGAGCGACCTGCTGAAATATCTGTTTTACGAAGGTCTGGTCGCATTTCGTAAACATTAACGTTATAGCCTCTTTGTCCTAGCCTGAGTGCGAGTAAGCTTCCGCAGAGTCCAGCTCCGATGATTAGTATGTTTTGTTTTTGTTCTTTCATTTATTTGTCATCCTGAACTTGATTCAGGATCTCACTTTTAATTGAGATTTAGCATCTTCCCTCTGAGAAGGCTAGGATGGGCTTTTAAGTATTGCTTTCAACTTTTCTACTATGTTATAAACATCTTGAAATGAATTATACAATGGTACTGGTGCACAGCGTATAACATCTGGTTCCCGCCAATCACTAATCACACCTACTTCCGTTAATTTTTCATGCAATCGTCTATCTGCATTTTTTACTTGGATAGATAATTGACAACCTCGCTCATTTGGATTTGTTGGGGTGATAATATGTATGCTATCATTATTCAATTCATTGATTAAAAACTCAAAATAGCCTGTGAGCTTTTTGGATTTTGCAATTAGAGTATCCATACCAGCTTCAGCAAACATATCTAAAGATGCTTTAATCGCGGCCATTGATAATATAGGAGGATTACTTAATTGCCATCCTTCAGCTCCTGGTAACATGTCAAAATCATCACGCATTTTAAAACGTGTTTCTTTATTGTGACTCCACCACCCAGTAAATCGGTTAAGCTCTTTATTGTAGGCATGTCTTTCGTGTACAAAAACACCACTTAAACTGCCTGGACCTGAATTCAAATATTTATAACTACACCATAAGGCAAAATCCGCACCTGAGTTATGGAGGTCTAAGTTGACATTCCCTGCACCATGGGCGCAATCAAAGCCAACGACACATCCGTGTTTATGACCTAATTCTGTAATGCGTTTTAAATCGAAAAATTGCCCGGTGTAATAATTGACACCACCAATCATTATTAGTGCAATCTCATCGCCATGCGCTTTTAAAATCGCTTCTAAATCTTCGTATCGTGCCAATTCTTCCTCTTCTCTAGAATTCCAGAGAATTAAACCTTCATTTTCATCGTAGCCATGATGCCGTAATTGTGATTCCACGGCATATTTGTCCGAAGGAAAAGCATCTCCTTCAATGACAATTTTATATCGTGAAGATGTTGGTTTGTAAAACGAAACCATCATCAGATGCAGATTAGTCGTGAGGGTATTCATTACCACAACTTCAATGGGTTTTGCACCAACAATATTGGCCATGTTTTCGGTCAACAATTCATGATAAGACAACCACGGATTTTTACCATGAACATGACCTTCGACACCCAATTCTGCCCAATCCTTTAGTTCTTGAGCTATATAAGCACTGGTTGATTTTGGTTGTAGGCCCAATGAATTGCCACATAAATAGACCACATCACTGCCGTCGGTATGCTTTGGAATATGAAATCGCTCTCTAAAGTGCGCTAAAGGGTCGTTTTGATCTTGTTCTTTGGCAAAATCGAGATCTGTTCTAAAGGTGGTCAATGAGTGAATGTGTTTCGGTTGCTAACAAAAATAAGAATTAAAGGTGAGGGGTTAAAGTTGTTTTTGCTGAAAGTGGATTCGTTTAATTTTATTTATCTTTAAAGAAAAGCATTTAAAAATGGGAAAAGCAAAAGAGTATAGTAATGGTGAAGTCACTGTGGTTTGGGAAGCTGAAAAGTGTATTCATTCCGGAATTTGTGTAAAGGGTTTGCCAGATGTTTTTCAGCCTAAAGAACGTCCTTGGATAAATATTGATGCTGCGTCAACTGATACTTTGGTTGGTCAAGTAAAGGAATGCCCAAGTGGCGCGCTAAGTTATTATATGAATTCTGAAAAAGACAAATCTCAACAATCTATGGAAACAAAAGTTGAAGTGACCGAAAATGGTCCATTATTGGTTTATGGGACTTTAAAGGTCGTAGATAAAGACGGAAACGAAGAAAAGAAGAATAGAACAACAGCCTTTTGTCGTTGTGGTTCATCACAAAACAAACCCTACTGTGACGGTGCGCATGTTAAAGAAGAGTTTAGAGGATAAAAAAAGCGCCTTTTAATAAAGACGCTCTAGGATATATATAGACGCAAATGCGGAAATTTTATAGATATACGCATTGAGTCGTTTATTTGGATGTTACCCTTACAATTTTCCTATTTAAATGTCACATTAACGTTAGTAAAATTTAAGTTCCAACCAGCAGCTTCAGCCATTTTATGTTCTAATGCAAGTATCACCCCATTATAATCTCTGTAGCTTTCAAAAGTTGTACTCATGGTAGGTTCTTTTGAATTTCCTCGTCTAAACGTCCATTCTCTTATCACAAAACTGTCATCATAAAAAACATCATAGGCATCACCAGGTGTATAGCCACCACTGTCACTTGGATAGGTTAAGGTGATTTTATTCATAGAATTTTTGCTAACTGGAGCTTCCGCCTTAGACGGTTCAGAAATTGTAGCTGAGGAGTCCCAAACCAATTGAAAAGGAACCATTAACCAGTATTTATCGTTGATAAACGCTCTGTCAATAGTCATCGTTGTGCTGTCCACATCACTTCTTAAATAACTTATGGTTTCGTCTTCTTTAAAACGGGTAACTTCATTTGTGTTGGGATTCCATTTCCATATACGCTCGTTACCTTCTTTACTTTCCGTGTCAACTTGAAAGGTAAAATCAATAGATTTTACGTTTTCCCAGTGTTCAAAACCGTGTGCATTGGCAATTTTTTGGGCTATTGATACTTCTTCGGTGTCTTGTTCAATATCTTGAATCTCAACTTCCTCTTTAGTTGTGTCATCTTTACAAGAGGTTATAAGAAAAAGTGCTAGTAATACAATTGGTAAGGCTTTCATGATTAAAAGTTGATTATTTTAGTAACAAATTTAAGGAACAATGAGTGATTTGAATCAATATTTTAAGGTTAATAAAGAGACTTGGAATAAGAAGGTGGCTATACATGCTAAAAGTGATATGTATAATATGGATGCTTTTACATCGGGTCAGTCCTCATTAATGCCTTATGAATTGAAGGCCCTTAATGATGTTATAGAAAAATCACTACTGCATTTACAATGTCATTTTGGGCAAGATACCTTAAGTTGGAGTAGGATGGGAGCCAAATGCACAGGTGTAGATATTAGCGATGAAGCGATTACTCTTGCAAGACAGTTAAATGATGACTTAAAGGAAGATGCCACATTTGTGTGTTGTAATGTTTTGGATACCTCTAAACATGTTTCGGAAACATTTGATATTGTTTTTACAAGCTACGGAACTATTGGATGGTTGCCAGATTTAAAGCCTTGGGCGAAAATGATTTTTGAACGTTTAAAACCCGGTGGTATATTTTACATTGTCGAATTTCATCCTATTTTGTGGATGTTCGATTATACCGATAATAAAGCAGAATTAAAATACCATTATAACCAGAGCGAAGTCATTTATGAAGAATATGAAGGGACTTATGCCGACACGTCTTCAAAGATGATTAGTAAAGAATATGGTTGGAACCATGGGTTGGCAGATGTCATCAATGCTTTAATTGAAGCGGGATTAAAAATTGAATATATTAATGAATATGATGAAAGTCCTTATGATGTGTTTCCAGATTTAATAAAATCTGATACTGGCATGTATGTAATGAAAGATCAATTGTTTCCTATGATTTTTGAAATTAAGGCTACTAAATAAAAGTAAAGACCTACAAGGTTTTTAAAACCTTGTAGGTCAATATAATTTAATGTTTTTCTCCTTCTTTTAAGAGTTCCGGAAACTTAGCCTTAAACCGATTTAATCTTGGTACGGACACATTCCTTATATAACCTTGATTAGGATTACGTTTTTCATAATTTTGATGATAACCTTCGGCAACCCAGAATTTTTGGAATGGATAAACTTCAGCAGCAATGTCCTCATTCAGTTTTTTGGTTAAGTCAGATTTCTTTTGCTCAATAATCTTCTTTTGCTCATCATTCTGATAAAAAATAATGGATCTATACTGTGGACCTCTATCTGGGCCTTGACCATTGACTTGCGTGGGATTTTGCGATCCAAAATAGACGTCCACTAATTCAGAAAAACTAATCATATTAGGGTTGTAAATAACTTCTACTGCCTCCGCGTGTCCGGTTCTACCTGTGTTACTAGATTCATAAGTTGGGCTTTTGGTAAAGCCTCCGGAATAGCCGCTGATAACTTCGTCAACTCCTTTGACGCTCTCATAAATAGCTTCAACACACCAAAAACAACCAGACGCAAAATACGCTTTTGCTAAGCCATTTTCCATTGGTACTTCAATCGGATCGGCATTTATAACAGCCTGTTGTTTAGGGTTTATATTTTGTGCGGTGTTATTGCAACTGAAGAGTAGTGCAATAGTTAGTAGTGTCAATATTTTTTTCATCTTATCTTGATTTTTCTTTTTTCTATAGTCGTATAAAACTACAATTCCTTAACACCAATTATTTTAAAGTTTTACTAAATAAAAAAGCCCTTACAACTTGTAAGGGCTTTAAAAATCTATATTTTCAGTGTTATTGCAACTTTGCAAATAACTTATCCATTTTAGCTTTTTCTTCTTCGGCTAATTGGGCATCGACTAAGATACGTCCACTATGTTCATCGGTAATTACTTTTTTGCGTGATGCAATTTCTACCTGTACTTGTGGTGGAATGGTGAAGAAAGATCCTCCAGATGCACCTCTTTCAATCGGCACAACAGCTAAACCGTTTTTCACGTTATTTCTAATACGCATATAGGCTTTTACCAAACGCTCTTCAATTTTCTTTTGAAATTCTTCTGACTTATCAATTAAGGCTTTTTCTTCCTTTTCAGTCTCTTTTAAGATTTCGTTCAGTTCGCCTTTTTTATGCTTTAGATGTGCGTTTTTGTCTTTTAAACGCTCTTTAGTTTCAGAAATAACTTCTTTCTTTTGCTCAATTTGAGCCTTAAATTCCTTAATGTGCTTTTCAGCCAATTGAATCTCTAATTCCTGAAACTCAACCTCTTTAGTTAAAGAGTTATATTCTCTGTTATTTCTAACATTTTTTTGTTGTTCAGAATATTTTCCGATCAGTGCTTTAGACTCTTCGATTAAGTTCTTTTTAGACTTAATTTCTTCATCAATCATATCGAGACTATCATTCAGCTTTTCTAAACGCTTAGTTAAGCCTTCAACTTCGTCTTCTAAATCTCTTACTTCTAGTGGAAGCTCACCTCTGACATTTCTTATTTCGTCTACTCTTGAGTCAATTAATTGTAAATCGTATAATGCTCTTAACCGCTCTTCAACAGAAACTTCAGCTTTTTTTGCCATAATTATAAATACTTTACCGGATTTGTATTTGTGTTTGATAAAATGACTGCAAAATTAGTAATTTTTTTTGAGAGATAGTCTACTAAAAACGATTTTGTGAACTGTTCACTTTCATAATGTCCAATGTCCGCTACAATGATATCATTTTCGGCTGAAAAAAACTCGTGGTATTTTAGGTCTGCCGTGATGAGAATATCTGCCCCAGCTGCTTTTGCAGCTCCGATAGCAAATGCTCCAGAACCACCAAGAACAGCCACCTTTTTAATAGAATCTTTTACTAAAGTTGAATGTCTTATAATTGAAGCATTCATTTTAGACTTCGCACCTTCGAGAAAAGTTTTAGTATCTATGGACTCTGGTAATTCTCCATACATGCCCAAGCCAATATGTTGATTTTTGTTGTTTAATGTCGTTATTTCATAAGCAACCTCTTCGTAGGGATGATTTTCGAACAAGGTTTTCAGCAATTTTGACTCGAGATGTTTTTGAAACGTAATGCCTATTTTAATTTCGTTTTCTTCTTGGAGTTCACCCTTATTGCCAATGACAGGATTTGAATCCTCGTTTCCTTTGAATGTACCGATACCCTCGACATTAAAGCTACAGTTACTGTAGTTGCCAATATTGCCACCACCAGCTTCAAATAATACAATTCTTAATTTTTCAGCATGAGTTTTGGGTACAAAAGTGGTCAGTTTTTTTATGGTGCTTTCCTGAGGTATAAGAATACGCTTATTTTTTAGCCCAAGCTTATCACAAATGATAGAGTTTACACCAGTGAAGGCGTTATCCAAAGCGGTATGAATTGCATAAATACTGATATCATTCTGAATGGCTTTAATTACAACACGTTCAACATAGGTTTTGCCAGTCAATTTTTTTAAACCCTTAAAAATAATTGGATGAAAGCTGACAATGAGATTGCAATTTTTTTCAATAGCTTCATCCACAACTGCTTCGATAGTATCTAAGGTTATCAATATACCTGAAACCTCCTGATTTTTATTGCCAACCAAAAGCCCCACATTGTCAAAATCCTCAGCATAGCTTAATGGAGCTAGATCTTGTAAATGCTCAATAACGTCTTGTACAACCATAAATTCTGTGTTTGTTCCAAAGATATATATTACTTTCGTTATTGTGAAAGTTGTAAGAATCCTTTTGTTTCCTATCGTGCCAATCTACTTTGTGGTAACATGGTTGCGTAATAAGTTGTATGACTATGGGCTTAAATCTTCTAAGTCCTACGATTTCCCTGTGGTATGTGTTGGTAATTTAAGTACCGGAGGTACAGGAAAAACCCCGATGATAGAATATTTAATAGGTTTATTAAAATCAGAATGTAAGATGGCAACCTTAAGTAGGGGCTATAAAAGAAGTACTACTGGTTTTGTATTGGCGGATGAAAATGCATCAGCCCAAAGTATTGGAGATGAACCTTTTCAGTTTTATAAAAAATTTCCTCAAGTTACTGTAGCTGTTGATGAAAACCGGCAACATGGTATTCAATGCCTGATTGATAACACACCAAAGCCTGATGTCATTTTGTTGGACGATGCTTTTCAACATAGAAAAGTAAAAGCAGGATTAAACATTTTACTAACGGCATATAATAACTTATATACAAGTGATTTTGTATTGCCAACGGGTAATTTAAGGGAACCAAGATCTGGCGCTAAACGTGCGGATATCATTGTTGTAACAAAATGTCCTGGTAACCTTAAAGATGATGAAAAAAACCGTTTAAAAAATAGTATTAAACCAAAGGGATACCAATCTTTATTTTTTAGCAGTATAGTGTATTCGGATATTATATTTTCTAACTCTTCTCAATTAGAATTAAGGTTGGTGGGATATTTTACGTTAGTTACAGGGGTTGCTAATCCAAAACCATTAGTAGAGTATCTTAAATCCATGAATTTAGATTTTGAACATATTAAGTACGATGACCATTATCAGTTTGAGGATTCGGATATAGAAGAATTAGAATCGAAGGAGTTGATTATAACAACAGAAAAGGACTATGTCCGTTTGGAAAACAAAGAGGGGCTTAAAAACAAGCTGTATTATTTGCCAATTAAATTTTCAATAGACAGGGAAGAAGAATTTAGAAAATTAATTTTTTCAAGAATTAATAGGTAATACGGTTGCTGAATTCTCACCAGACAGAGCTTCATATAATTTTTTCTCAAAGTCTTCTTGTTTAAAAGGTTTTGAGATTATATCATCAAAGCCAGCTTCGTCGAATTCGTGCATCTTATCTTCAAGTGTCACAGCAGTCAAAGCAAAAATGGTTATTTCCTTGTCAAAAGCTCTAATACGTTTAGTTGCCTCTAATCCACTAATACCAGGCATGTGAATATCCATTAAAATAACACTGTATTCTGTGTTTTTAACTTTTTCAACGGCATCTTCACCATTATCTACAACATCACAGTGTAATCCCATTTTGTTGAGAATCTTTTTGGTAATCATCTGATTGATTTTGTTGTCCTCTACAACTAAAATCTTAATACTACTTAAATCCAATTTCTTAAAGTTTTTAGTGTGTTCGCTAACTACTGGTTTTTCAACCTTTGGTTCTGAGTAGGTCAGTGGTAACTCAAAATAGAACGTGGTTCCTTGTCCAAGTTCACTTTTAAGTCCAACTTCTCCTTTTAGTATCTGAATTAGCCCTTTAACAATTGAAAGACCTAACCCTGTACCACCGTATTTACGATTTATTTGAACAGAGCCTTGAGAAAAACTGTCGAACATGTTCTCTTGCTTTTCTTTTGAAATTCCGATTCCGTTATCTTCAATTTCAAATTTAATACGGTATTTATCTCCTTTTTGTGAGATTTTAAATACGCGTATCCAGATGTCTCCGTCTTTAGTAAATTTAATAGCATTACCTAAAAGGTTAATTAAGATTTGGGAAATTTTTAATTGATCCCCAAGGTAGGTTTCGGGGATTGATTTATCATAATCTGTATGAATTTTTGTATTGTTATCTGCGGCTGAGTTGCTAAGAGCAGCAACAACATTATCTATTTTATTCTTTAAATTGAATTGCTCTGGGTCTAGCTCTACTTTATTTGCTTCAATTTTATTGATTTGAAGGATGTCATTTATAAATGTCAACAAATAATCACCCGAAAACTTTAAAGATTTTAAATGTGGAATTTGATTCTCCTTTGGCTTTTCCTCTAAAAGCATATTCGTTAACCCAGTAACTGCATATAGCGGTGTTCTTAGCTCATGGGTAACTGTAGACAAGAAATTTGCTTTTGTTTTTGAAGCTAATTCTGCTTTTTCCTTTGCTACAATAAGTTCATCGTTCTTTTTTTGAAGCATATTATTAGTGCGCAGACGAATGTTATTGTTCTTGTACAATGAAAGTGTCAGTAAAGACAGAATTGTAATTAACGAAATACTTAATATCGTAGTAATCCTTGCTAAATTACTATCAGCATCAGCTTCATCAATTTGTTGTTTCAAATCTTTATTTTCTGCATTTTTGTAGGCGTATAAATGCTGATTTTGTGCCCGCATTTCGGGTGTTAAATTTTCTCTCTGAATGTTAAGTAAAGAATCTGATAGTTGAATGTGCTTGTTCAAATATAAATTGGCTTCTTTGAAATTTTCCTGTTTTTGATAGATGGAGCTAAGTGTTAGATACGCATCATTTACAGCTTCTTGATTATCTATGGAAATTGCTATGCCTAAACCTTCTTGGGCCTGAGTTAACCCTAAGTCCGTGTTGTTCAGTTCAGCAGAAACTCTTGCATTTAAGATCAGAGCATTACTCAAAATTCGTTTTTGATCATATTTTTTTGATATGACTATTGCTCTTTCTAATTTCTCCTTAGAAGCGGTGTAGTTATTCTGTTTACAATAGACGCGAGCTTCATTTAGAGCCACTTCAGAGATGTATTGTTCCAAGTCATTTTCTTCAAAATGCGTTGTTGCAGATTTAAAATAATCTAAAGCTGTAACATATTCACCACGACTGCTGTGTAAATACCCTTGAATATTATGAGTAAGAGCTAAATTTGCATAATCTTTAATATCTCTTTGTATCTGTGCAGCTCTAGTTAATGATAACAGTGCATTATCTGGTTCATCAATAAAAAAATGGAGTTTGGCTAATTTGGTATAAATTAAGCCTTCATTTTTACGGTCATCAATGGATTTAGCTATATCTTTTGCTGTTTCGAGATGATCCTTTGCATTGTAGTAATCACCGCGATCACTTTCAATCTTAGCAAGTTCCATAAGATTTGAAAGCTCAAAAGCAAGCTCCTCTTTATCCTGATTGGTACTGTTTTGTGCCATGGATAAAGAGCTAAGAAGTATTAAAACAGCATATATGCAGCGTTTGATTGGGGACATCTAAGCGTAATTTATAAAAACAAATATAATTATTTATTCGATAAAAAGCTGTTTTTATCCGATAAATTGCAAATTAAATCTAAAATTCTACTGGAATAGCCCGTTTCATTATCGTACCAACCAATGATTTTCACCATGTTTCCAATAACGGATGTCATTTGTGAATCAAAGATGCAAGAATGTGGATTTCCTACAATATCAATAGAAACGATCGGGTCTTCGGTATATTGAAGTATACCTTTTAAATAGGTTTCTGAAGCTTTTCTGAAAATTGAATTGACTTCCTCAATAGTAGTGGTTTTCTTAACATTAAAGGTAATATCTGTTAAAGATCCATTGGCTACAGGTACTCTAATGCCACAACCGCCAATTACGTTAGATAAATGAGGGAAAATTTTAGTCAGCGCCTTTGCGGCTCCAGTAGTTGTTGGCACAATCGATTGCCCAGCAGCTCTAGCCCTTCTAAGATCCCGATGTGGTTGATCGTGAAGGCTTTGATCAGAAGTGTAGGAATGTACCGTGGTAATATAAGCTTGTTCAACCCCAAAATGTTTGTCCATAATGGCAATCATTGGAGCAGCGTTATTTGTGGTGCAAGAGGCATTGGAAATTATAGTTTCTGTACCACTTAAAGTTAATTCGTTTACTCCTAGTACAACTGTTTCTATATCATCTTCTATTGGTGGAACGGACAGAACAACACGCTTAGCCCCATTTTTGATATGATATTCTATTTCTCCATGAGTTTTGAATTTCCCTGTCGCTTCAACCACAAAGTCTGGTTGATATTGTTCCCAGTCAATTTTAGTAATATCCTTTTCGTTAAGAAGTGGAAAAGTATCAGAATTAATGATAATTGCACTTTCAGAGTGACTTACATCCTGGGAAAGAACACCATGAATACTATCGTATTTTAAGAGATGACTCAGGGTTTTTGCATCTGCAGTGTCATTTATAGCTACAATCTTAATATTAGGATGTTTAAGAGCTAGTCTAAATACTCGTCTACCAATACGGCCAAACCCATTGATGGCAACCCTAATCATTAGTTAATGTGCTTTTGAGCTTTGTAAGAAGATCTTACTAGGGCACTACTTTCTACATGTCTAAACCCAAGGTCCAAACCAATTTCTTTATACTCTTCAAATTGATCTGGAGTGATAAACTGTTTTACCGGAAGGTGTTTTTTACTTGGTTGAAGATACTGGCCAATAGTTACAACATCCACATCCTGAGCTCTTAAATCATGTAAGGTTTCAATAACTTCTTCCCGTTGTTCACCCAAACCAAGCATAATTCCTGATTTTGTTCGTCTTTGCCCTTGATCCTTTAGATATTTTAAAACGCCCATACTTCTATCGTATTTAGCCTGTATGCGTACCTCTCTAGTTAATCGTCTAACTGTTTCGATGTTATGAGATACAACTTCTGGAGCTACATCTATAACGCGGTCAATGTGCTTTTCGACACCTTGAAAATCTGGAATCAAGGTTTCAAGGGTTGTAGTCGGGTTCATACGACGTACGGCTTTAACCGTCTCAGCCCACATAATGCTTCCCATATCCTTTAGGTCATCTCTATCAACACTCGTTAAAACGGCATGCTTAATCTGCATTATTTTAATGGATCGCGCTACTTTTTCAGGTTCATCCCAATCTACAGTTTCTGGTCTTCCAGTTTTTACCCCACAGAATCCACAAGATCTGGTACAGATGTTTCCTAGAATCATAAAAGTAGCAGTACCTTCTCCCCAACATTCACCCATATTAGGGCAGCTTCCTGACGTACATATAGTATTAAGATTGTACTTATCAACAAGCCCTCTAAGTTCTGTGTACTTCTTGCCGGTAGGCAGTTTTACACGTAGCCATTTTGGTTTGCGTTCTGGTAAAGTATTTGAAGCTGTTGCTGTTTCCATTAATTAGAAATTTCGGCTACAAAGATAGGAACTTAATAATTAATAGGGTGTTAAAGAATGGTAAGATACCATAGGCTAAAACCTATAAGAAATATAATGCCTAACCAGCATAAAAGGTGTAAAAATTGACTTGGCTGCCACTCTTTAGGGATTCTTTTTGAAGACATTAGTCTATAATTTATAATGGCATAGAACGGAGCTGTTAAGAATGATAGAACGGTTGCAAACTTTACTAAGCTTCCTAATTCTGCACTTAAAAAGAAAAAGATTAGCATAGATCCAAAAAACAGAGTAAATAGCCAGAATAAATAGCTCTTTTTCTTTTTCGTCTTAAAAAGTAATGTTGTGGTGCGTTCCATAACTCTTGGTGAGCCGTCAAGAGTTGTAAGGGTAGTGCTGAACATGGTCGTAAAAGCTGCTGCGCCTATGACAACATAAGACCATTCACCCAAACTATTAGTGTACATGCTAATGAGCTGCGCTGAAAATTCACTCGCATTAGTGCTTAATGTTTCGCCAGAATTATACATAACAAGTGCTCCAAGGGATAAAAAACCGATACCTAAAAAAATGGTTGTTATGTATCCGATATTAAAATCGAACAATGAGGATTTTGTTTTAAACTCTTTTTTGTTCTTGCTTTTTTCCAAAGCCCAAAGAGAATGCCATATCGATATATCCAAGGGAGCTGGCATCCAGCCCATAAAAGCAATTAAAAACACCCAACTATTTTCTTCAGGAAAAATTTGAAGCATTGATATGGGATTCTGATTCTCGCTGAAAGAGGTGATAACTGCAACAATAGTGCTTATGGTTAGCGTTATAATGATGATTTTCATTAAAACGTCCAATACCTTATATTTTCCGATGATAAGAATCGTTGAGCAAATCGCTAGAATGAGGAGTGTCCATAATTGAATACTAGAAACTGTTAAACCCCCAATTGTAAGAGGACTAATTTCTCCGATAAGGTTATTGGCTAAACTTGCTGTAACAATAGTCACAGCAGTCTGAATGGTAAACATTGTGGCAAATGTTAGGATAAAATAGGCAATCAATACCCATTTACCCATTCTTTGGTAACCATCTACCAAGCTTTCTCCAGTAGCCATCGCATATCGTGGGCCAAACTGAAAAAAAGGATACTTAAAGAGATTAACTAACAGCAGTGCCCAAAGCAATCCAAACCCGAACCCAGCACCAGCTCTAGTTGATTGTACAAGATGAGATACACCAATCGCAGCACCTGCAAAAATCAACCCAGGGCCTATTTTTTTAAGCATTGTGATCATTGCTTTTTAGAATAATACCAGATAATAGTTTTTTTGCTCGTAACAGTTTCACTTTTACATTGTTTATTGGCTCCTTAAGTTTTTCGGATATTTCCTTATAACTCATTTCTTGAAAATACCTTAACTGAATAACTTCTTGATAATGAGGTTTCAGTTTTTTAATATCCTTTAAGAGCTTAGCAAGGTTTTGTTCAGTGATGATATTGTCTTCTGGAGAAGGGGATTCATCGGCTATGTCATAAATTTCCTCATCGACATCCCAGGTTTTACTTTGAATGGAGGATTTATGCTTCCTGATTAAATCAACATGTAAGTTTTTTGAAATGGTAATCAGCCAAGTTTTGAATGTGTATTTTTCATCATAGGTTTCTATTTTATCAAAAGCCCTAGAAAATGTTTGAATGGTAATATCCTCAGCATCATTTTCATTTTCTGTGCGTTTTAATTGAAAGCCATAAACATCGTTCCAAAAGGTATCTAATAGAAAATTAAATGCTATTTGATTATTTTGTTTGGCAAGGCGTATAGCTTCTATTACTTCCAATGTTTGGGTTTTGAAATCTGATTAGCTATAAATATATACAATTGCGTAAGAATTAGAAAGATTTCTAAGAAGGGTGATAAAAAAATGAGCCCTTTTTCTTTAAAAGTCTTTGTAGCGGAATGGATTGTAGTAAAATAGATTGAAAACCTAATTAAAATAAGCCCTAAGACTATTTGCCACATAAAGAGTTGTGATAATAAATAGGCTGAAAATACCCAAAACCCTATCTGGGTAAAATAAAATGTAGCTAATAGAGCTTTGTGTTTTAGTTTATAGAATTTAGATGTACTGATGTGTCTTCTCTTTTGAAGAATCCAATCCTTAAGTGTCTCTTTTGGGTCTGATACTGTAAAACTCTCTGAATTGAAACAAACGGATGTGTTTTTGCCATTAGCAACTTCGTTAATAAAAAGATCGTCATCACCAGACATAATGTCTAAGTGGTTCATAAATCCAGAGTTGTTTAAAAAAAGAGATTTTCTATAGGCCAAGTTACGGCCAACTCCCATATACGGATTGCCTAGTTTAGCATAAGAGAGGTATTGTACTGCCGTTAGAAGTGTTTCATAACGGATAAGTTTATTGAGAAAAGACGGTTTTTCTTCATAACCACTATAACCAAGAACAATAGATTTTTGGGTTGAGAAATGGTTAGTCATCTCAGTTATCCAATTTAAGGAGTTGGGTTTACAGTCCGCATCGGTAAAAAGAAGAATGTTATTCTTGGCAGCTTTTATGCCAAGGGTCAATGCATACTTCTTATTTCCCCAAAACTTTTCTATCGGCTTCACATCTACGATTGTTACATTTTTATGTTTTAATTTAATAGATTTAATGACATCCAAAGTAGTGTCGGAAGAGTTGTCATTGATTAGAACAACTTCGAAATTAGGATGATTTTGATTGAGGATGTAGCTTATGTTCTTTTTTAAATTCTCTGCTTCATTTTTGGCACAGATAATTACAGAAACGGAAGTATTTTTTTTAGGCTTGGCAGTATTTGTTCGGTTATTAAAGGCCACAAAAAAAGTCACATAATAAGCGACTTGTAGGGCTACTATGACTATAAAGCCATAGAAAATAAATGTTAACAATAACATTTAGAATTATGAGTGTTGAGGTTCTGCACAGTCTTCAAATTGGTCAGGAGTTTTTCCGCAAAACCCACAAGCTTCACCCTCCTTATTGAGCATAGGATTTTGACTGGCGCAAGTGCCCGCGAATTCACCATCTTTTTTTGCCCATATTTTAATTGCAATACCCGCAAAGGCTAATACTAAAAGTCCGAGTGTGAGTAATAAAAGTTTCATTTATATGTTTTGAAATTTTATACAAAGATAATAGTTTTAATAGACTTAAATGAATTATGTCCAAGCACAAAAAAAGCCACTTTCTAAGTGGCTTTTCAATTATAGTATAAGTGTTGTAATTATTTATTCTTAAGTAATATTTCTGCAACTTCATTATCCATACCAGGTACATTTCCATTTCTATTCTCAATTGTAATACTGAGGGCTAATGCATCTTCCATGTATGGTATTGGTCTTAGCCTTCGCTCAGTTTCATCTAAAATACCAAGGTTAATCATTTTGTCCTGAAATTCAGCCCATATTTGGTAATATTGCTCTTCTGGCAACTTAGGTAGTGTCACAACATCTATCATAGACGTTTTTTCAACAGGATTAATGTATGCTACAGTTTTTAGATCTTTAGCACGCTCATTACCCTTAAAAACATATTTTTGGGCATCAGGGTTGTTAAGTTTTTGTAGCTGTAGAGCCAAATCGTTTAATTGTGAGTTGTTCTTCTCAATATCACTTCTCAAATCGAACAATTCATCAACAACAACATCATTTTCAGAATGTAATTCTTTATTTTCTTGATAGAGTGTAAAGCTGTAAAATCCAAAGGCAAAAGCAGCGACACTAGCCGCAATGCTATACCAAGGAGTCTTATTTGGCTTCTTTAATGCAACGACTTTGGTTTCTTCCTCTGTGGCTTTAAGTATTTTATCCAATGAACCATAAGGGGCTTCAACAGCATTCACCTTAGCTACTATCTCTAAATTATTTTGCAATTTCTCATAAGCGGCATTGACCTCAGGGTAGCTGTCAATGTAATGTTCAACTTCTACAGACTCTGTAATAGAAGTGTCGCCCACAAGATACTTTTCCAGTAGACCGGATTGTAAAAATGTATGTAATTTTTCTTCCATAACTATGCGTTTAAAGGATCGTAGACTTTTTTAAGTTCTCGTAATCCAATTTTTAATCTTGATTTAATTGTTCCTAAAGGAATCTCCAGTTCATCACTTGCTTCTTGTTGTGTCATACCTTCAAAAAATAATGCCTTTAACACAATCTGGTATTTTTCCTCTAGCCGTCCTAAGTGCTCCTTAATGTCTAAGACATCTTGGTTTAAACTTTTGACTGGTAATATATATACGTTGGATTTGTCGATTTGGACTTCCTTATGGAAACGATTATTGAAACTTCTTAATTTATCTATTGCAGTGTTACGTGCTATACGGTATAACCACGTAAATAGTTTAGCCTTTTTTGAATCATATTTTTTGGCGTTTTTCCAAACCTTTATGAACGTTTCCTGTAGCGCATCCTCAGCAACCTCTTCGTTTCTGGTAACTTTTAGGATTACACCGTAAAGACTGTGACTGTAATTTTCATACAGAAGATTTAGAGCGCGCTTGTCGCTCTTCTGTAATAAGTTTATTATTTGTTGTTCTGTCGTAAGGCTCAAAATTTAGTAGGGATTTTGTACGGCTTTATTACGCGGTTGTTATTTTTAGTTGCTAAAAATACGAATTAAGTGTATGATTTGGATGTTTCAGAGGATATTAACTTCAGTTTCAATCTCAATATTAAAAAGTCGAAAAACCGTTTTTTTAATCAATTTCGCTAAATTATAAATATCCTGACCATCAGCACCGCCATAATTAACCAATACAAGCGCTTGCTTTTTATGTACCCCGTAATTACCAAAAGTTTTTCCTTTAAAACCTGCTGTTTCAATAAGCCAACCTGCAGGAACCTTAACTTCTTGGTCAGAGATTTTATAACTTGGTATGTTAGGAAAATTGGACTTTAATTGATTAAATTTCTCAACCGATACAACAGGGTTTTTGAAAAAGCTTCCACTATTTCCAATCTCTTTCGGATCGGGTAGTTTACTTTGTCTAATAGCAATAACTGCGTTAGATATATCCTTAATAGTAGGGTTATTTACATTCATTTTTGAGAGTTCATCTCTTATAGCACCATAATCAACATTAAGTTTGTGGTCTTTTTTTGTTAACCTAAACCGAACACTTGTTAGAATGTATTTTGATTTTAGTTGCCGCTTAAAAACAGACTCACGGTACCCGAAATTACAATCCTCTTTATTGAATGTTTTTTCCTCAAGAGAGGCAATATCTAATGCTTTGCAACTCTCAAAGACATCCTTTAGCTCAACACCATAGGCGCCAATATTTTGCATTGGTGCAGTGCCAACATTTCCTGGTATTAAGGAAAGATTTTCAACTCCACCATAATTATTGTCTATGCAAAACAAAACAAACTCATGCCAATTTTCTCCTGCACTTACTTCTACAGTGATGGTATTTTCAGTTTCTGAAATAATTGTAATGCCTTTGATATTAATGTGAAGCACCAAGGCATTAACATCTCTAGTCAGTAAAATGTTGCTTCCACCGCCTAGTATAAAAAGCTCATCTTTCGGATGTGTAGAAATGACTTCCTTAAGTTCCTCAACAGTGGAAATACTACAAAATTGTTTTGAGGATACATCAATACCAAAGGTATTATAGGGTTTTAGCGAAACATTTTTGGTAGCATTCATTAATCTTGATAGACTTTAAGAGCTTCTTCAAGAATTTTGACTGCTCTGAGTAAGCTTTCTTCCTTTAGAACATAGGCTATTCGTATCTGGTTTAATCCAACACCAGGAGTTGAATAAAAGCCTGCTGCTGGTGCAACCATTACTGTTTGATTGTTGTAATCAAAGCTTTCTAATAGCCACTTAGCAAAATCATCCGAATTTTTTATCGGTAACTCTGCTATACAATAAAATGCTCCGTTAGGTTTGGCCACTTTTACACCCTCAATTTTTTCAAGTGCTTTAATCAAAGCATCTCTACGTTGCACATATTCGGTATTAACCTCTTCAAAATAACTTTTAGGGGTAGCTAAGGCGGCTTCACTTGCTATTTGAGCTAAAGTTGGTGGGCTTAATCGTGCCTGCGCAAATTTTAGTGCTGTTGCTATGACGGTTTTGTTTTTTGAAACGAGGTAGCCTATCCGAGCTCCACACATACTGTATCTTTTCGAAACTGAATCGATAACTATGGCATAGTCGTCTAATCGAGGTTCTTGAAGAATTGAATAGTGCTGTATGCCATCATAAACAAACTCCCTATATACTTCATCAGCAATTAAAAATAAATCGTGCTTAATGACGAGATCAGCCAATTTTTGAATTTCTTCCTTTGAATATAAATAACCAGTCGGGTTTCCTGGGTTACAGATAAGAATCGCTTTTGTCTTATCGGTAATCAACTTTTCAAATTCTTCTATTGGAGGTAGCGCAAAATTATCATCTATTTTTGAAATAACAGGCACTATATTTACTCCAGATGCTCTAGAAAATCCGTTATAGTTGGCGTAAAAAGGTTCAGGGATAATAATTTCGTCATCATCATCCATAATACTACCAAAGGCAAAAAGTAATGCTTCACTACCGCCTGTTGTAACAATAATATTATCATGAGAAACATTAATGTCATTTTCGGAATAATAATCAGCAATTTTAATTCTGTAATTTTCAGAACCTTCTGAACGTGTATATGCCAAGATGTCTAAGGAATGAACTTTAACAGCATCCATGGCTATAGTTGGGGTTTTTATGTCTGGCTGCCCTATGTTTAAATAAAACACATCCTTTCCATCTTTATGGGCCTGCTCTGCATATGGCACCAATTTACGAATCGGGGATTCGGGCATTAATCGTCCTTTCTCAGATATTTTGGGCATTTTGTTTTTTGTTTAGGGGGCTAAGTTCTAAAAATTCTTAAAGTTTATTTAAAAAATTGACTTAAAATTATAGTGTCACTTAAAGATTTGTACATTACTTTGTTGATGTTATAGAATGAAAATACACCTAAACTGTATAATACTACTAAGTTTTCTCATATTTGCTCAAAGTTCCTTTGGTCAAAACTCCTTTAATTTATCTGACAAAAAAACCAGAAGAATTAAATTTAAGCTCGTTAATAATTTAATGATAATCCCATTAGAACTCAATGGAGTTCAACTTTCGTTTGTTCTAGATACCGGGGTAAGTAAACCAATTCTTTTTAATATTGTTAATACGGACTCATTAAAGATTAAGAATGTACAGACCATTTATCTTCAAGGGTTAGGCGGTGATGGAACAATAGAAGCTCTCCGTTCAAGAAAGAACACACTAAAAGTAGGTAGAGCAATAACTGTTAATCAAGACGTGTATGTGGTTTTCGATAGTTCAATAAATTTCACACCAAGATTGGGAGTGCCAGTTCATGGAATTATAGGTTACGACATTTTTAAAGATTTTATTGTAGAGGTTAATTATCAAGCTAAGTTTATAAGGTTGCATAAACCACAATATTTTAAACCAAAGAAATCCAAAAAATGGGTGACAATGCCTATTAACCTTTATAAAAGCAAACCATATTTAGATGCTCAAGTTCAAATACGTGATTCGTTACGTCCAGTGAAATTATTAATAGACACAGGTGGTAGTGATTCTGTTTGGTTGTTTGAAGATAAAGCTCAAGGCATAATTTATGAACAAAATCAATATTTTGAGGATTTTCTTGGAAAAGGGCTCAGTGGGGCAGTTTATGGGAAACGTTCTAAACTCAAGGAGTTTAAAATCGGTGATTTTTCAATAGAAAATGTTAATGTAGCATATCCGGATTCATCTGCTTTAAGTATAGCGAGAAACTATAGGGAAAGGAATGGAAGCGTTGCAGGTAATATCCTTAAACGATTTAATTACTTTTTTGATTATGGTAATAAGGAAATCCACATAAAAAAGAATGGTAACTTCAAACTTCCATTTTATTATAATAATGCAGGGATTGTTCTCGAGCAAAGTGGTAAAAGGTTGGTTAGAGAAAGATATAGCAGCAAGGGGTTTGATGCATATAATAGTTCAGAAAATGATGGTGCAACTAAAATTGACGTTTCTATAAACTACAGATATGTCCTTATGCCAGCATATCAGATTGTTGAGTTAAGAGAGTCCTCTAATGCAAAAGAAATAGGGTTAGAAATTGGTGATGTACTCGTATCTATTAACAATAAAGAGACACATACACTTTCGCTTCAAGAAGTCAATAAATATTTTTATGACAAAGAAGGCAAATCTATTTCCATTAAGGTCGATAGGGACGGGGCAATCTACACTTACCGTTTTAAGCTAGACAACGTATTCAAAAAAAAGAGCCCTCAAAAAGAAGGCTCTGATTAAATTATTATGGTAAATATATTACTGCTCTACACTGCTTTTAGGTTTTTTCTCTAAAACACTTTGCTTATCAGGATCTACAACAAGACCTTTAATTTTTAATGCCACTGTTGGAGTTTCAGCGTTTGATACAACTGTAATGGTCTTTCTAATTGGGTTAACACGATTTGTATCATATTTTACCTCAATCTCTCCTTTTTCACCAGGCATAATAGGTCCCTCAGGCTTTTTCGGCACCGTACAACCGCAAGTAGATTTTACACTTGAAATTATTAGTGGAGCATTTCCCGTATTTGTAAATTCAAATACGCGTACACCATTGGCACCCTTTTCAATAGTACCGTAATCTATAACATCTGTTTTAAATTCTATTTTTGCTACTTTCTCCTGAGCATTAAGTCCTAAACTCAATAGGCCTAAAAATAGAATTGCAACTAAATTTTTCATGATATTCATTTTAAATTTATAAATCAAAGCTACTTACTTTTTCAATTTTAGCAAAATTTATCGGTTGTATTGCATCTTATTTAACAGTAAACACACATTTTATACATAATACAATGGCCTAACTATTCCTAAAAAAAAGAAATATAAGTACTTTTGCCAATTACTAAGCAAAAAGGATACCAAACATGGAAATACCATCAAAATATAAGGCTTCAACCGTTGAAAGTAAATGGTATGATTACTGGCTGAAACATAATTATTTCCATTCAGAACCAGACCAAAGAGAGCCTTATACTATTGTTATTCCCCCACCAAATGTAACCGGGGTACTTCATATGGGGCACATGTTGAACAATACCATTCAGGATGTATTGATTCGTCGTGCACGTTTACAGGGCAAAAATGCATGTTGGGTTCCAGGCACAGACCATGCCTCCATTGCAACAGAAGCTAAGGTGGTCGCTAAATTGAGAGAGCAGGGTATTGACAAAAATGACTTGTCGAGAGAAGAATTTTTAAAGCATGCTTGGGATTGGACGGATGAATACGGTGGTGTTATTTTAGAGCAGCTTAAAAAATTAGGCTGTTCTTGCGACTGGGACAGAACCAAGTTTACGATGGATGACGACATGTCTGAGTCCGTTATCAAAGTTTTTGTGGATTTGTACAATAAGGGTCAGATTTACAGGGGGTATCGTATGGTAAACTGGGATCCTGAAGCACAAACCACACTATCTGATGAAGAGGTTATTCATGAAGAACGTACCGATAAGCTCTACTATGTAAAGTACCAAATTGAAGGAGAGAATGAATTTGTGACGATTGCAACCACAAGACCAGAAACCATTTTAGGAGATACAGCGGTTTGTATAAACCCTAACGATGAACGTTTTAAACATTTAAAAGGCAAAAAGGTTATTGTTCCAATTTGCAATAGGATAGTGCCTATTATTGAGGATGATTACGTAGATGTAGAATTCGGAACTGGATGTTTAAAGGTAACACCTGCACATGATGTTAATGATAAAGACATCGGGGATAGACACAATCTTGAAATTGTAGATGTATTAAACCCTGATGGAACATTAAATAGCTACGGATTGCATCACGAAGGAAAAGATAGGGTAGCTGCCAGAATGGATGTCGCTAAAGAATTAGACGAGCAAGGCATTTTGGTTAAAACTGAAAATATAACCCATAATGTTGGGACATCAGAACGTACTAAGGCCGTCATTGAACCGCGCTTAAGTGATCAGTGGTTCTTAAAGATGGAAGAACTAGCAAAGCCAGCTATTAAAGCTGTCCTTGAGGATGAAGAGGTGAAACTATTCCCAAAGCGTTTCAATAATACGTATCGCCACTGGATGGAGAATATTCGTGATTGGAACATCTCTCGTCAATTGCGTTGGGGTCAGCAAATCCCAGCGTATTTCTATGGTGACGGTAAAGAGGACTTTGTGGTTGCCGAAACTTCAGAAAAGGCTCTAGACTTAGCCATTCAAAAAACAGGTAGGGCTGATTTAAAAATTTCCGATTTAACTCAAGAAAGCGATGTTTTAGATACATGGTTTTCATCATGGCTCTGGCCAATGAGTGTTTTTGACGGTATTAGAAACCCCGAAAATGAGGATATTAAATATTACTACCCAACTAATGATCTGGTAACAGGGCCCGATATTTTGTTCTTTTGGGTGGCACGTATGATTGTTTCTGGTTATGAATACAAAGGAGAACGACCATTCGAAAATGTTTACTTAACAGGTTTGGTAAGGGATAAACAACGCCGAAAAATGTCTAAATCCTTGGGTAATTCACCCGATGCGTTAAAATTAATAGATACTTATGGTGCAGATGGTGTAAGAGTTGGTTTGCTCTTGAGTTCAGCTGCGGGAAATGATTTAATGTTCGATGAGGAGTTATGTAACCAGGGAAAATCCTTTGCAAATAAAATTTGGAATGCGTTTAGATTGGTTAAAGGATGGGAGGTCAAGGACATCCCTCAACCCCAGTCTTCACAATTATCTATTGAGTGGTTTGAATCTAAGTTTCAAAAGGCACTTTCAGAAATAGAAGATCATTACAGTAAATACCGTTTGTCTGATGTTTTAATGACTACCTATAAGCTAATATGGGACGATTTCTGTTCGTGGTTATTAGAGATGATAAAACCAGGATATCAAGAGCCTATAGATTCTAAAACTCATAAGAGTGTTGTTGAAATATTTGAAAACAACCTCAAAGTTCTTCATCCGTTTATGCCATTTTTAACCGAAGAAATATGGCAGCTTATGACCGAAAGAACGCCAGAAGAAGCATTGATTATCTCAAAATACCCTGAAAAAGAAGCTTTCAATAAGCAATTGATTTCTGACTTTGAAATGGTTAAAGAAGTTATTTCAGGAATTAGAACGATTCGCAAAGAAAAGAATATTTCATTTAAAGATAGTGTTGAGTTATCTGTTTTAAATAAAGAAGGCCTTGATGAAAAATATAATTCAGTAATTTCTAAAATGGGTAACATTTCTGAATTAAAAATAGTTGATGAGCCAATTGAAGGGGCATTGACTTTTAGGGTAAAATCCAATGAATATTTTATTCCTATTTCTGGAGCTATTAATGTCGAAGAAGAAATAAAAAAGCTAACAGAAGAATTAAATTATACAGAAGGTTTTTTAAAATCGGTAAGAGGTAAATTGTCTAATGAGCGCTTTGTAAATAATGCTCCAGATGCAGTCGTAGCTTCAGAACGAAAGAAGGAAGCTGATGCACTTGCTAAAATTGAGACTATTAAAGCAAGCTTGAAAAGTCTTAAATAGACAAAATCTTTTAGATTATAACATTAAAAGGCGATTGGGTAATATTATCTAATTGCTTTTTTTCTGTCATTTTACCATTCATTTATTTTATTGGAATCCAATTTTATAAAAATAAAAAGTAAAATAGTAAAGCCCATCAATCCCGACCCTCCATAACTAAAGAAAGGCAAAGGTATACCTACAGTTGGGATAAGTCCCATAACCATACCGGTATTGATTAAAAAATGGATAAATAGAATAGAAGCCACAGAATATCCGTAAACCCGACTAAATTGGGATTTCTGTGCCTCAGCTAAAATCAAAACCCTAACGATAAGTAAAACAAAGCATATAACGACCAGAGAAGACCCAATGAAGCCCCATTCTTCTCCAACAGTACTAAAAATGTAATCCGTATGTTGTTCAGGCACAAATTTCCCTGTGGTTCGAGTGCCCTCCAAAAATCCTTTTCCGGTAGCCCCACCAGAACTAATGGCCTTTTCAGACTCGTTGAGGTTATATAGAATGGTTTGTTTCATTTGCTGAAGCTTAACCGGGTCTTTTTCGAGTCTCAGCCATAAGCTGATTCTATCTTGCTGGTGTGGCTTTAAAATCGAGGTATAAAAAAATTTGACACCAACAGCAAGTAGGATGCCAATGACGATTATAGCTATTGATTTTAAGACAGGTGGTTTTCGTTTGCGTCTTGCTAGATTATACAAAGCTGCAATTAGTATTAGAACCATCGTTGTGATTACTATACCAAACTTTAAGGATAAAACCGAAACTAAGATAAGACCAGTTAATGCAGCTAAGTAGATTTGCTGTAGGCCCTCGCGATAAAAAACAAAGAAAAACGCACTGTAAACGATGGTACTACCTGCATCATTTTGGAGCAATATTAAAAATGCCGGTACAAGTATAATCAAAACTGTGCGTAGCTGATCCTTAAAGGTTTTCATGTCCGTTTGAAGGTCACTGATGTACTTTGCTACAGCCAGTGCAGTAGCAAATTTTGCAAACTCACTAGGCTGAAGTGTCATACCACCAATGCCATACCATGATGTTGCACCATTAACGTTTTTACCAAAAATAAATAGACCTACAAGAGAGAGCATAGAAACTAAATAAATAATACTGGAAAATCGTTCGTAAAATTTAGCTTCAATGGATAAAATAATAATGATTAAAACAATAGAAACCCCAATAAAAAATGTTTGTTTTCCATAGGGTTGGGAAAAATCGAGATAATTGGTGATTTCTCCAACATGGGATGCGGATATAATGTTGACCCAGCCAAAAAGAACTAAAAATAGATATAGAAAAATGGTAAGCCAATCGAAATTAAATTTGCCTTTATTTTCTCTCGTCATAACTTAAGGCTTGTTGATTTAATCTCGGCTTTCATTTTCAAAAGTTTTTGAAAATCTTCATCTTCGATGGGGTTGAGCATACTTTGTCTGTTAATGCCAAAAGGTTCTCCAGAATAAGGTTTTTCATACTCATGTTCTAAGGAATGACGAAGTACAAAATTCTCCATATCAGTCCGTGTGATTTCACCTTTAAGGTAGTTTTCAATCATTAAACTCGCCATTCTACCAGCAAATCGACTTCCAAAATATCCATTTTCAATAAATACAGCAATAGCTATTTTCGGGTTATCTTTTGGTGCAAAGGCAACAAAAATTGAGTGATCCGTAAGCTGTGTTTTCTTACCATCAATTATGGCAAAGTTTTCTGCAGTTCCAGTTTTTCCACAAATCTCAATATTAGGGATTTGGAGATGTGCTGCAGTACCTTTATTATAAACATCAAACATGCCTTGCACTATGGGCTCAAAATGTTGTTTGTTTATGGTTGTGTAATTAGGTGTTGTATATTTTTCGTCTAGGGTTTCACCCTCTATGTCTTTTACAATATGCGGTGTGTAATAGTAGCCTCTATTGCCGATGGCTGCAGCCATATTAGCTAATTGAATCGGTGTTGCCAATACTTCACCTTGACCTATGGCATTAGATATAGTAAAGGTTGTGTACCATTTATTTTTGCCGTAGGCATTATCATAAGTACTAGCAGAAGGGACTTTACCTGGTTGCCCAACAGCCAAATCATTATTTAAATAATTACCAAGTCCAAAACTTTTTATATGATTGCTCCAGGTGTCCATGCCCTTTGCTGGCGAATCGTATTTGTCTATTATCCTGCGATACACATTGGCAAAATAGGCATTGCAAGATTCGTATATGCCTAAATTCATATTTGCTGGACTTGCATGAGCATGACATCCCATACGCCGATTACCGTAGCGATAACCCATAGAACAGCTAAAGCGGTCTTGCGTAGTAACAACCCCTTCTTGAAGAGCAATCAGTGCATTAAGTGTCTTAAAGGGTGATCCTGGAGGGTACATAGCTTGTAAACCTCTGTCAAATAAAGGCTTTGCTATACTATCTCGATAAAGCTTGTTAAAATTTTCAGATCTATTTCTTCCTACTAAAATGCCAGGATCGTAGTTTGGCCCAGAAACCATTGCTAAAATTTCACCACTGTTTGGTTCAATTGCGACAATTCCGCCGCGTTTGTTCTCCATTAGGAGCTCACCATATTTTTGAAGATTAGCATCGATAGTTATTGTAATGTCTTTTCCAGGCTGTGGAAGTGTATCGTGTATGCCTTCTTTATAGGGCCCAATATCTCTATTGAAACGGTCTTTTTGGATAAACTTTATGCCTTTAACCCCCCTTAAAGTTTTCTCGTAAGACAATTCTACTCCTTGCTTGCCAATAAGGTCACCCATTTTATAGTAAGAATCTCTATTAATAATGGCATTGTTCACTTCCCCAATATCCCCAAGTACATTAGCACCAATATCCGTTTGGTAAGCTCTCAACGACCTTTTTTGAATATAAAAGCCTTCAAACTTCCTCATTTTTTCCTGTAGGACAGCATAGTCCTCCTTTGATAATTGGGATACAAAAGGAGAGGGTAATCTCGGAGAATAATTATAGGCCTTGTTATAGGTTCTTAAAAAATCTTCCTTAGTGATTTTTAGAAGGTTGCAAAATTCGAGAGTGTCCAAAGGCTCTACCTCTCTCGGGATGACCATAACGTCATACGAGGGTTGATTGGCAACTAAGAGCTTACCATTTCTATCATAAACATAGCCACGTTTAGGGTAGTTATAAACTTTCCTAATGGCATTGTCTTCATAAAGGTCATACTCTACATCCGAATATATTTGTAGGTAAAACAGTCGGGCAATAAAAATTATCCCGACCAAAATGACCATCATAAAAAGTAATAGTTTTCTCATTTACGCCTTCCAAATAAAACAATTAATAATACACAAATAATTAGAGTGAATATTCCCGAGAATAACGTTTGTTGAAGAATTTGAAGTATGTTACTTATGTTAAAAATTTCAAGAGAAAATAAGACGAGATGATGCAAAAGTGTCATTGTTGCCACATATATTGTTAAATTCCCTAAATCCGTATGGCTGAATTTTATGGTTTGATATTCATATAACGTTCCAAACGAAAATTTTAAAAACAAAGGCCTTGCATAAGCGATAACTACTGAGGCTGCTGCATGTACACCACCAGAATCCGAAAACATATCAATTGTAGTTCCGATTAAAAAACTTAAAAAAATAACTTGTAAGCGACTATCTTTTACAGGAAATAAAAGAATAAAAAGGATGTAAATATATGGATTAATATAACCCATAAAATTAATGTTATTACATATCAGAACCTGGGCAAGTACTAAAAGAATAAACCGTATAACATTATTGGTAACCTTACTATTCATTAATGGTGTTTTCTAAGGTTCTGATTTCTTCTATGTCGAGATTCTCTACAATATAAACGTGGCCAATATTCGTCATGTCATTAAAGAGCTTCACATTGATGGTATATGTATCACCACCTATGTCTGTCGTAAAATTTGCTATGGTACCAATTCCTATTCCTGGTGGAAATATGGATGATTGACCTCCTGTAACAATAGTATCCCCCTCTTTTACTGGAGCAAATTTGGAGACATCAATAAGTTGTGCAAATTCTGGAGAGTCACCATTCCATGTAAGTGAACCAATATGGTTTGATGATTTTAATTGTGCATTGATTTTACTTTTTGTATTCAAGATAGAAAGGGTTGTAGCATACCCGTTAGAGGTGTTTTCAATAATCCCAACAATACCGTTTGAAGTAATTACACCAAAATCTTGTTTAACTCCATCTCGTTTCCCTTTGTTTAATAATAGGTAGTTGTTTGTAGAAGAGTAACTGTTCTTGTAAACATCTGCTGATATAAACCTAAAGCTTTTATCTGTATAACTGGTATCTATAAAAGTGCTGTCTAAATTTTGTTCTAGATTGAAAAGTTGATTTCGAAGCCTTTTATTTTCCTCTAATAAGAGCTCATTGTCTTCTTTAAGACCAAAATAGTCACCTATAGATCCAAAGGTGCCATAAATGCCTCCTGATATTCCATTAGCAGAGTTAATAAATTGACTTTTGTGGTATGAATGAGATTGAATGGTTAGGGAAACAGCAAAGCCAAAGAGTAATAGGAACAATAAAAATGTCTTGTTTCTAATTACAAAATTGAATATTTGTTGCATTACCTAAGCTTATTTAATCAATACGCTTTTGTATTTAGCTAAATTTTTAAGAACGATTCCTGTACCTCTAACAACGGCACGTAAAGGATCTTCCGCGATATAAACAGGTAAATCTGTTTTCTGGGACAAACGTTTATCCAGACCACGAAGCATAGACCCTCCACCAGCTAAATAAATACCTGTATTATAAATGTCGGCAGCTAATTCAGGTGGGGTTTGTGATAAGGTTTCCATAACAGAATCCTCAATTCTTAATATAGACTTGTCTAGAGCTTTTGCAATTTCGCGATATGAAATCTGAACTTGTTTTGGTTTTCCGGTTAATAAGTCACGTCCTTGAACACTCATATCTTCTGGTGGTAACTCTAATTCTTCCGTAGCAGCACCTATTTGTATTTTAATTTTTTCTGCCGTGCGGTCACCAACATATAAGTTATGTTGGGTTCTCATGTAATAGATAATGTCATTTGTAAAGACATCACCGGCAACTTTTACAGATTTGTCACATACAATACCACCAAGGGCAATAACAGCAATCTCTGTGGTACCGCCACCGATATCTACAATCATATTTCCTTTAGGCTGCATAATGTCAACACCAATACCAATAGCAGCTGCCATAGGCTCGTGGATAAGATAGACCTCTTTACCATTAACCCGTTCACAGGATTCCTTTACAGCTCGCATTTCAACCTCAGTAATACCAGAGGGAATACAAACCACCATTCTCAATGCAGGATTGAAAAACTTCTTTTTTAATGCAGGGATGTTTTTGATAAACATGCTAATCATTTGCTCTGAAGCATCAAAATCTGCAATAACACCATCTTTCAACGGTCTTATGGTTTTAATGTTTTCGTGCGTTTTTCCTTGCATCATGTTGGCCTCTTTACCAACAGCTATTATTTTACCTGAAATACGGTCTCTGGCGACAATCGATGGATTATCGACAACGACCTTATCATTATGAATTATTAATGTATTTGCGGTTCCTAGGTCAATGGCTATTTCTTCCGTTAGGAAATCAAAAAATCCCATATGCTGTTATCAATTATTTGGGTTGTATAGGTGTTTATTCAGTATAGTTGTAAATGTAACACATTATACGAAATTATTTTGTTCTTAGACGTTGTTAATCTTACAATTTAAGGATTAATTTTTTTAGTGCTTAAAATGACGTGTACCTGTAAATACCATAGCAACATTATTTTCGTTACAATAATCAATACTCAATTGGTCTTTTATAGAACCTCCTGGTTGAATCACTGCCAATATTCCTGCGTTTTTTGCTATCTCCACACAATCTGGAAATGGGAAAAAAGCATCACTCGCCATTACGGCTCCTTCTAAATCAAAATCAAAAGACTTTGCTTTATGGATGGCTTGATTTAAAGCATCAACACGACTAGTTTGTCCTGTTCCACTTGCACACAATTGCTTGTTTTTTGCTAAAACAATAGTGTTGGATTTAGTATGCTTGCAGATTTTAGAAGCGAAAATAAGGTCTTCGAGCTCCGATGAGGTTGGAGTTGTTTTTGTTTCGTTTGTAAGCCCTTCAATAGCATCTGTTTTGTTGTCTCTATCCTGAACTAAAACCCCGTTAAGACAAGTGCGTACTGTAGTTTCTGGTAAGTCCACATCATTTAAAATCAAAAGAATTCTGTTCTTTTTGCCTTTTAAGATCTCTAAAGCTTCAGTACTAAATGAAGGTGCAATAACGACTTCGCAAAATAAACTGTGAATTTTTTCTGCCGTAGCCTTATCAATTTCAACGTTGCTGATTAAAATACCCCCAAATGCAGAAACAGGGTCGCCTGCTAAAGCATCAACGTAAGCTTGGTGAACGGTATCGCGTTGCGCAAAACCACAAGCGTTATTGTGTTTTAGGATAGCAAACGTAGGCGCTTCACCTTTAAATTCTAAAATTAAATTTACAGCAGCATCCACATCCAATAAGTTGTTGTAACTTAATTCTTTGCCATGAAGTTTTGTAAACATCGCATCAAAATCACCAAAAAAGAATCCTCTTTGATGTGGGTTTTCACCATATCTTAATACTTTACCATTAGTTTCACTAATTTTTAATGCTGCCTCAGAATGATCAGCATTGAAGTAATTGAATATAGCTGTGTCATAATGCGAAGATACGTTGAATGCCTTCATGGCATACGATTTACGATCATCATCTGAAGTAACCCCATCTTTATCATTCAATAGGTCCAAAAACGATTCGTAATCATTTACTGAAGATACACAAAGAACATCCGCATAGTTTTTTGCAGCAGCACGGATTAAAGAAATACCGCCAATATCAATCTTTTCAATGATATCTTGGTGAGATGCGCCTGAGGCAACGGTCTTTTCAAAAGGATATAAATCCACAATGACTAAGTCAATTTGGGGAATTTCAAATTCTTCTAACTCGGCAACATCACCATCATGATTTTGACGATTTAAAATGCCTCCGAAAACTTTTGGATGCAACGTTTTAACGCGCCCACCTAAAATAGAAGGGTAAGACGTAATGTCCTCAACGGCAATCACATCGATTCCGAGATTTTTTATAAAGGTTTCTGTACCTCCAGTTGAATAAATAGTGACTCCCAGATTGTCTAATTTTTTTACAATGGGTTCTAATCCATCTTTGCTGAAAACAGAAATTAGCGCTGATGAGATGGTTTTGTTGCTCATGATGTTGTGTTGTGAAAATTAAAAGCGTAAAAATACATATTAGTTAAAAAAAAGTAAGGCAGAATGAGACTTTGTTTAAAAAATTTGTAACAATTAATTGTTGAAAACGTCCTATCTTTAATCCTTAAAGAAATATTGCATCAATGCTGGTTTATTTACGAATTTTTAAAGAGAGTTTTGGGTTTGCGTTAAACGCATTAAGAAACAACAAACTACGAACATTTTTGTCTCTTCTAGGTGTTACCATTGGTATCTTTTCCATCATTGCGGTATTAGCGGCTGTAGATTCTTTAGATAGAAAAATTAAGGAGAGTCTCTCTGGTATAGACTCTAATACAGTTTATCTCACGCATTTTAGTTTTGGTCCAACAGAGGTTCCTCGATGGGAGAGAGAGAATTTTGAACCGATGACCTATGAAGATTTTGAGTTTGTTAAAAAAAATGTACCCAACATTGAAGCTGCTGCGTATGCTATTTTCGGGTCGAGTGAAGTTGTAAGGTATCAAGGGGAAAGTGTTGGCCCTACAACGATACTTCCAATTACAAGAGGAATTTATGAAATTGATGATTTCAAAGTTGAGAAAGGACGATTTTACAATGAAGTAGAATCTGAAACAGGATCACCTGTGACCGTTTTGGGGAATTCACTAGCTGAAAATTTATTTGGGGACGAAAATCCAATTGGTAAAGAAATAAGAATCTACGGTAGAAAACTAAAGGTCATTGGAGTTTTGGAGAAAATTGGAATAGCTATAGGAGATTCACCAGATGATAGGGCATTCTTACCAGCAAATTTTGTAAGGACATTTAAAAGAACGGGTAAATCTGGATTGCCAGGTGCTGTAATTATGAAACCGGTAAAAGACGCAGATATGGGAGCTTTTGAAGAGGTTTTAAAGCAAAAATTTAGAGCTCATCGCGGATTAAAAGCAAATGAAATTGATGACTTTTTTATATCAAAAATCTCTGGATTCGTTGATGTAATCGACGGAATCATTTCTGGTATGAATTTAATAGGTTGGCTCATTAGCGGTTTTTCGTTACTTGTGGGCGGTTTTGGTATTGCTAATATTATGTTTGTTAGTGTTAAAGAGCGTACCAATCTTATCGGTATACAAAAGTCATTGGGTGCTAAAAATAAATTTATCTTGTTTCAGTTTTTATTTGAAGCAACTATCCTTGCCGTAGTTGGTGGATTGGTTGGTTTAGCCCTGGTTTGGATACTGACCTTAATTGCTAACGGATTCTCAGGTGATTTTGAATTTGTATTATCGTTTGGCAATATGTTTTTAGGGTTTGCCATTTCTACAATTATTGGTTTGGTATCTGGTGTTATACCAGCGATTTCCGCATCTCGACTTGACCCTGTTGAAGCCATTAGAACAGGAATGTAATATTTTAGTTAGAAGTTAGAAGTTAGAAGTTAGAAGTTAGAAGTTAGAAAAGGGAAGCTGGAAGAATTTTAGCAACCTCCTTACAGACAAACTCCAAAAAACGTTCATCAGCTTCCGTAAATGGATTTGAAGTATTAGAGTCGATATCAATCTGACCAATATTTTCTCCATTTACAAAAATAGGGACCACAATTTCAGCTTTTACGGTAATACTACAGGCAATATAATTGTCTTGCGCTTTTACATCTGGTACCACAAAGTTTTGATTGCTGATGGCAACTTGTCCGCAAATGCCTTTACCAAACGGAATAATAGTATGGTCTGTGGGCTCACCGACATAAGGCCCTAACTTTAATTCATCTTTGTCACCATTCTTAAAATAAAAACCTACCCAGTTATAGTAATCTACAGTGTTTTCTAACAGTTTACAGGTTTTATGAAGACGCTCATCAACAGAAAGATCAGTGGTGTTTAAGATAGATTTTACTTCAGGTTTTAAAGATTCAAAGCTCATTTTTATTAATTTTTTGGTAAAAATACTTGAAAAGCCCTACATTCAAATCTTGTTTCAATAAATTTAACACGAATATTTTACGTAATTTTTGAGAGACCTACTAAGTAAATACAAATTGGTAATTCGTTTTATGGCGACCTTTATATTGGTCTATGCTGTATTGACTTTTGCTTACAAAGTATATTTGGATTATTCCGATGGGTCTGTCTATTACCCTGATTATTTCACCAATCTTGTTGCAAAGCAAAGTGAGGCAGTTCTTAATACATTGGGTTACGAGGCTGAAGTGTGGCCACATGCCGATGAGGCTTCAATGAAAGTTCTAATTCATAATAAATATGTAGCTCGTGTTATTGAAGGCTGTAATTCTGTGAGCATCATCATACTATTTTTATCCTTTGTAATGGCATTTGCAGATCGATTTAAATCTACTGTCTTATTTATTTTGGCGGGCTCAGCATTAATATACGCCGTTAATTTAATCAGGATAGTTATTTTGTCTATAGGTCTGTATCACTACCCATGGCGGCGAGAAATTTTGCATACCGTCATTTTTCCATTGATTATTTACGGTATGGTATTTTTACTATGGATGGTTTGGGTAAACCGTTATGCTAAAAAAGTAAAGCACAGCAATGCATAGATATATAACATATTTGGGGATTGCATTGCTTATAGTGCTATTGGCGCTGATTAGGGCATTTGAAAATGACTTGTTCTACGACCCCTATTTATTGTTTTTTCAAAACGATTACCTATATATTGACCACCCAAGACGAGAAGTTGCAAAGCTAGTGGGCTTTACTTCGCTTCGGTACTTTTTAAACTCAGTCATCTCTTTAGGAATTATTTATCTATTTTTTAAGGATAGGGGGATTCTCAAATTTTCAGGATTGGTTTATGTTATAGCATACATTGTAATTTTGATACCATTCTTATATTTTGTCATCAACCCAAAACAAGAAGATTATTACCTGTTTTTTAATGTAAGACGTTTTTTAATTCAACCATTAATTCTCCTTCTCCTTCTTCCGGCACTCTATTATTACAAGCTCAATAAACGTTAAGACTTCATTAAAAGAAGGGCGATTGATTTAAAAATTTTTAATTTTGCAACGTGAAAGCGACGTTTCTACATAAAATCACATCTATGAGTTTAGCATTTTTGGTAATGCTATCTACATTGTCATTTACAGTTGAAAAACATTTCTGTGGTGATACTTTAGTGGATGTGGCCGTTTTTACACAAGCTAAAAAATGTGGAATGGAAATGACCACAAACGAAGCTCCTGTAAAGAAACAATGTTGTAAAGATGAGGTTGAACTCATTAAAGGTCAAGAGGATTTAAAATTGAATTCTTTTGAAGATCTTTCTTTTGAACAAATCCAGGTATTTACTTCGTTTCTCTATAGTTATACGGTTTTTTCAGAATCGCTTCCAAAAGAGATAATTCCGCATAAAAATTATTCTTCACCTAACATTGTCAGGGACATTCAGTTGCTTGATGATGTCTTCTTAATTTGATTCATTTAATTATTGCTAGATAAAACCCTATCTTTTATTTGGGGTTATTGAATAATTAATAATATCAAATCGTTTAAAACATGAAATTTTATAAATGCCTTATGGCTGTTTTATTAGGTCTTACAGCACAATTGTCTGTTTCTCAAGGACCGCCAATAACAGCCGATAAACCTATTATGTTAGGAGGTAAAAGTTCTATCATAAAAACACTGACGGAAATAAGAAACACTAATCAAGGTACATTTGTTAGGGTGCCGCTAATGATTCATTACCTGCCAACATCTAATTCTTTGGTAGCAGTGCATTTACCTTATGTACATTATAATTTTAGTGACGAAAGAGGCTCAGGCAGTACTCTTGGTGACATTAATATTCTTGCTAAGTATCAGTTTTATAGAAAAGATGGTACAGGTAAAACCTTTAGAATGGTTGCAAAGACATTGCAAACCCTACCTACAGGCGAAGAGTTTAATATCGAAGGTATAAGTACTGGAGTTTATCAAAGCTATTTTGGCGTTGTTGCGGGCTATGAATCCCTTAAATATGGTATATCCAATGAAATAGGTTATAATCTCGTTCCAGAAGCTGATTTTGATAGCTTTAGTTATAAACTGGGCTTTGGATTACCTTTGTTAAAACCAACGTATCCTGTAGATCAGATTAATTTATATTTTGAATATATCAATGAGTATAGACCAAAGCTAGAAGAATATGAGTTATTCTATGCTCAGGGTATTCAATATGCAAAAAAACAATGGACTTGGGAGGCTGCGGTACAATGGCCTTTAATTCAAAATAATGTACCAGAAAGTGTTCAAAGAAACTATTCAATATTTCTTGGCACAAGATATGTATTCTAATAAGTAACAATTAAAACATAAAACAATGAAAAATATAATATGTGTAACAATTATAGCATTGATGACGCTGTCTGCGACTGTTAATGCTCAGAAAAAAGATATGGATCAATTTACAGTCCAAGTAGATGGTTTAGGTTGCCCTTTTTGTGCCTTTGGTCTAGAAAAAAAATTCAAGGAATTTAAAGGTATCAAAAATGTAACCATTGATATTGAAACAGGGATTTTTAAGTTTAATTATCCAGCTGAAAAAGCACTTGCATTAGATGCTGTTGAGGCTCAAGTTGAAAAAGCAGGGTATACTCCAATTACAACAAATATTGTCAGAGCTGATGGAACAACAGAGTCCAATGAAAACTCAGGAGATGATTCAGACATTGCAGTTAATGACCTTAAAGAAACCTCCATTTTTGTTGCAGGAAACTGCGGTATGTGTGAGGCGAGAATCGAAAAAGCCGCAAAGGGAGTTAAAGGTGTAACATCTGCCGAATGGGATAAAGACACTAAGCAATTGGTCTTAAGCTATGATGCGAGTAAAGTAAAAGTCAAGGATATTTCTAAGGCTGTCGCAAAAGCGGGTCATGATACCAAAGAGCATCAAGCTAAAGGAGATACCTATGAGGCTTTGCCAGGCTGTTGTCATTACGAAAGAGTTGAACAATAAAACAGAAAAAATGAAAAATATTTTAACCCTTTTTATAGGGACTTTATTGTTAACTTCTTGTGCAAACGAACCAGAGGTTTTAGAATGGGCATCAACAAATCAATTTAAAGTTGAGGGTGTAAACCCTATTGGTTTAGCAGTCACTAAAGATGGTTTATGGCTCAGTGACGGTGACCATAATAGACTAGTAAATATTGATGCTGAAGGAAAAATTATTAAGTCTGTTGATGGCTTTGAACGTCCTATGCATATTGCGTCTCAAAGTGACGTTATTTACGTCCCAGAATATGGTACCGATACTGTAAAACAAGTTAATGCCGAAAAGGTAAGTGCTATATCACTTAATGATTCTTTAGACGCGCCTGCTGGTATCGACATTTATAATAATGAAAAAGCAATAGCCGATTTTTACAATAATCGTATTCTATATTTCAACGGAACGGATTGGATAAGTTTTGGAAAAGAAGGTAAAGCTGAAGGTGATTTTTATTACCCAACGGATGTTCAGATTACAGAAGATGAAATTTGGGTGGCCGATGCTTACAACAATAGAGTTCAGGTGTTTGATAAGTCTGGTAACTTTAAAAAAGTTATTGGAGCTGATCAAAAAATGAACGCGGCTACTGGGATTTATGTGTCAGATGATGAACTTTTTGTTACTGATTTTGAAAACGATCGGGTTTTGATTTTTGATTTAGACGGTCAGTTAAAACAAGAACTTTCTGAAAATATTGAAAAGCCAACAGATATGTTGATTTACAATAACGAGCTTTATATCATCAACTATCGAAATAGTATAGTCAATGTCTTTCAGCAAAAAGCTGTTAAGGTTGAAAAAGAATAATCATGACACATACTTATAATGTTAGTGGAATGACCTGTGGAAGTTGTAAGGCTTCGGTTGAAAAATCACTTGCTGAATTAGCAAATGTTGATGATGTTATGGTGAATTTAGACAAAAATGAAGTTGCCATTTCAATGTCCTCTCATTTAGATTTGGAGACGTTACAGAGTGCTCTTTCAGATAAATATACAATTACAGAAAAAGAGCAGAGAAATGTATTTAGTTCTTCTGTTGAGCAAATAGAAACTAAAAGTGATTTTAAAGCACTGTTTCCGTTGTTTCTTATTCTAGGGTATATTTCTACTGCATCGATTTTGCTAAATTTTCAACCTTGGGATGGAGTCAATTTTATGCTCGATTTTATGGGACTGTTTTATATTGTCTTTAGCTTTTTTAAGATTCTAGATCTTAAAGGATTTCCAGAAAGTTTTAAAATGTATGACCCATTGGCAAAAGTGTTTCCCACTTATGGTTGGATATATCCATTTATTGAATTGGCGTTAGGATTAGCGTTTTTGATGCGATTTCAAATAGATGCCGCCTTAATAATTACATTGATTATTTTAGGGACAACAACTATTGGCGTTGCAAAAACCTTATTGGATAAAAAGACAATTCAATGCGCGTGTTTAGGTACTGCACTAAAATTGCCAATGACAAAAGCGACACTTATAGAAAATTCATTGATGATTATCATGGCAATTATCATGCTCATTAAATAATTGTTATATCACATAGAAATTACAAAGCCAGAATTTAAATTCTGGCTTTTTTTATGTGCTGGTTGGTATTTTACTATCTTAGACGTTATAGTGTGGATATACGTAACTTGCTCGACTTAATTTTTGGACGGGTGCGTATATCTAATTGTTGTAGATAATTATCAGAAAACCTCATTAAATTAAAAATTAGACAATTTACCTTTATGAATATCAGAATATCAGTCTTCATCCTCGTAAGCTTTATTTGCTCAAATCTATGGTCACAAACTGGAGAATTTAAATCATATGTACAAAAAGAACACGAAGTAGAAATAGAAACAACCACTAAAGTTAAACTAAGAGTTCAACTCTATAATGCTCAAACCATCCGTTTTCAATGGGCGAACAAAAACGAAGATTTCTTTCCAGATGATCACTACGAGATGGTTGAACATCACAAAAAATCTGGTAAATATAGCTTGGAAGAGGATAATAATTTCTTAACCATATCCATTAACAATGAACAAAACACTAAAATTAAAATACAGAAATCGCCTTTAAAATATACAGTGATTTCAGGCAGTGAGAATGAAGTTCTCTTGGGTCAGAAAGAAGGGATTAAGTGGATTGACAATTTAATAATAAACGATTTACAACTAAACACAAATGAGCATTTTTGTGGTGTAGGACACCAAACTTACGGTTGGGTGGAATCTATTGATTTAAAAGGTAAAAAAGTAAATAGCAATTATGGTGAAGGAATAAAGTCCCATTACCAAAAACAGGCTGTACTAACTGTTCCTTTTTTCATGTCAAATAAAGGGTATGGCATTTTTTTAAACAGCACGTTTGAACACGATTTTGATTTTGGAAGCCAAGGACAATATCAATTTAGTATTGATACTAAAGGATTTGAGGGCAGAATGGATTACTTTGTTATCATTGGGCCAGACTTTAAAGACATTTTATACAGATATACGCAGTTGACAGGTAGACCAAGATTTTTACCAAAATCAATATTTGGTCTTCAACTTTCTGACAAAGAAGCACCAGATAACAATGGTGCAGAATGGTGGAAAGAAAAAATTACAGCACACCGAAAAGCTGGATATGCCTTTGATCACATTGTTAACGACAACAGATGGAGAGCTGGCAGTGGAGCATGGTCAGGTTCATGGTTTGAGTGGGATTCAATTCGTTATCCCGATCCTTCTGCATATCTCAAATGGTGCAAGGAAAACAATTTAACAGTAACCCTAGATTTAAACCGAAATATTGGTGCAGATAGTTATGGCTGGAAACCAGAATACAATCTGCCTTATGCAGAACAATTTGTCAAAGAAGGTCATAGCGCACCAGACTATTCCAATCCCGAAACCCGAAAATGGGTTTGGAAACTATTTTGGGAAAAATCACTAAATCCAAAATTGAATTATGGTGGTGATGCCTTGTGGATAGATGAAACGGATGAAATGTACACCTTACCGGATACTGTTATTTGCGCCAATGGCAGAAGTTGGGCTGAAAACAAAAATTATTATCCTTTTCTAATTGCAAAAGCTATTGTTCAAGAAGGTTGGGATAGTACAGATCCTAAACACCCTGGAATTGGGGAAGCTAAAAGACCTTTCGTTTGGGTTAGAAGCATGACAGCTGGTGCACAACGCTATGCTTCACATTGGAATGGAGACATTTATAGCGACTGTGAATGGATGAAAACCAGTATACGAGCAATGCAAGCTTCAGGTTTGTCTGGCTTTCCTTATTTCAATCATGATGCTGGTGGTTTTATTGAACCAGGTCCCGAAGACTTCTTATATAATCAATGGGCAATGGCATTTGGAAGTTTTTCACCTATATGGCGACCGCACGGAATGGGTAAACACAAACGTTGGCCTCTAGACAGATCTGAAGCCAGTCAAAAAGTTGCAATGCAATATATAAAAGAACGGTATGAGCTTATGCCATACATTTACACTTACGCTTTTAAAGCGCATGAGACAGGAATACCAATGGCAAAAGCAATGGTCATTGATTATCAGGATGAACCAAACGCTTGGAAATATGATTTACAATATATGTGGGGAAATGAAATGTTGATTGCACCAGTTTGTTCTAAAGATGAAAAGACCATTGATATTTGGCTACCTAAGGGACAAAAATGGTACAACTACTGGACAAATGAATTAGTAAATGGAAATCAAATACTAAAACATCGATTTACAAACCAAAATATGCCGATTTTTGTCAAAGAGGGTTCCATTATACCAAAGCAAGATTATGCTTTAAGTACATTTTCATTAAATCCTAAAAAAATCAATCTTCATATTTATACTGGAAAAGATGCCCAATTTGAATTACATGAAGATGATGGTGTAACAGAAAAGTTTAATACTAAAAATGAAAAAAGGAGTACGAAATTAAATTACATTGAAAATGGCAAAAAATTGATCATTCATGCTTCTGAAGGAAATTATGAAGGAGCAGTTTCAAAAAGAAGTTATAAAATATATTTCTATGGTTTCACGACATTTCATAACTTAAAATTAAACGGTAAAGAAATCAATTCTTTAAAACCAGATTCGGACAAATTAAATCAAGAACCAATAACATACTGGGATGACAAGACAAAAACTCAAGTTGTAGAATTAAGTGAGCTAAGTGTTAATAAAGATATCGTCCTGATGAAATAACTATCTACAACAACGTATATAAAAAATAGCGGTTTAATCGCTTATCCCAAAGAAAATGAATGAATTAAAGATCAGTAATAAACTGAAAAATTAGTGCGTAAAATCCACTACTTTTCATATACAAGACCGTTGTGCTTCATTATAACTAACCGCTAACCAATGATAAAGTTCTTTCGAAAAATCCGCCAAAACTTGCTTATGGAAAACAAAACTGGAAAGTATTTTAAATACGCCATTGGCGAAATTGTGCTTGTTGTTATTGGGATATTAATTGCACTTCAGATTAATAATTGGAATGAAAAAAGAAAATCTAATGAACAAATCCATGCTCTTTTAGACAATTTAAAGATGTCTATTGATGAAGACAGGGAATATCTGAATACAACTGCAATTATTCACGAATTTCGGTCAAATTCATTATCACGCTTATATCAAAATGCATTAAATAAAAAAGAACCTTATTCACCTGTAAAATCAATTTCTAAACTTGAAAACAATACAATCTGGAAAGGTTCTTATCCTGATACTGTAAACGGGGACTTTGCTAACCTCACAATAATATATTCTGGTATTCATGATGATGTTGTTATCAATAAAAATGTTTTAGATGAGTTGAAGAATACAGGGTTATTCTCGGAACTGAAAAATGACTCGCTTAAGGAATCTATTAACACTTACTACAGTTTTGTGAATAGTAATTTTTTGATAGATGATTGGAACAAAGATTTAAGTGTTTCCTGGAGACATTTTTTAAGAGACGAATATGACGTTTTGACCATGGAATTATATAACATTAATAATCCCTATGAATTGGTTAAAAAGAATGAATCAATTCAAACAAGAATACAGGAAATGATTGGGCCGGCAAGATTTCGCTCTAGTAATGCATCAAAGGCAATCAAACTTGCCGAAAACTTATTAATTGAAATTGATAAATATAAAAAATAACGAAAGCCTGCCTACCGCAGGCAGGCACAACAATGTGTATAGCAAATTGCAATGATAAAATTCTTTAGAAAAATTCGACAAAACATGCTTATGGAAAACAAGACTGGTAAGTATTTTAAATATGCAATTGGAGAAATTGTGTTAGTAATGATAGGAATACTATTGGCACTTCAAGTTAATAATTGGAATGAAAGTCGAAAAGGTTCAAAAATGGGTGATCAATTCCTAGAAGGAATTAGTGATGACATAAAAAAAGACATTATTCTTATTGATATTGTTATGGACTTGAACAGAGAATCATTGAGTATTATTAGTAGTATTGATTCTGTTTTTCATAATAACCCTATTTATGAGGCCGAAAAATTCCCATATTATTTCGGTCGGCCAGATACATTAGGTTTTGTGCAAGTATTTTATAGGCCAGATTCGTTTAGGCCCACTAATGGGACTTACAATTCTCTAATTGCAGACGGTAAAACGACATTGATTAAAAACAAGGATTTATTTGAGAAAATTCAACGTATTTATAACGAAGACCATCAACGTGTTGATAGTAATTATGATGTGATAAAAAGTTTAGAAACAAGTATAGGATTGGCATACCCTTACGAAAAACAAAAATGGTCCTATATAGATTTAATTCTTGCTAAAAACAAAAAAATATTTTATGACCTTGTAAATTTTACTGAAGAAAAATACTGGTATTCTAATAATTTACAAAGATTAAAAGAGAATAGCATTGAAGTCATAGCTCTAATCGAAAAAGAAATATCCAATGATTAAATTCTTTAGAAAAATTAGACAAAATTTACTTTCAGAAGGCAAAACTGGAAAGTACTTTAAATATGCTATTGGAGAAATTATACTTGTGGTTATTGGAATTTTAATTGCTCTGTCTATTAATAACTGGAATGAAAATAGAAAATCAAAAAGAGTAGCTGACGAAATCTATCGAAATTTACAAAACTCACTGGTGCAAGATTCAACTGAAGTTCAGCGAATAATTAAATCACATAATAAAAGTTTAGAAGTACAAAAGGCGTTGATTTTAAATGAAGCAAATCACGAACCATTTGAGTTTTATGAAAATAATTTGAATGAATTGATTGAAGGCATCTCTTTGGGAGTATTTAGTTTTTTTCCTAAAACTGGAATTTATAATTCAATTGTTTCAAATAACGGAATGGACCTTTTAAAATCAAAACAAATTAAGACTTCATTAATTAATCTTTATGATCATCAATATGAAAGATATGCAAATATGGATGCCACAATTGAAAATAAATATCATTACCAACTACTACCTGTGATTACTAAAAAAATAGGTTATGTAGATAATATAAATGAAAGTCCTGACCCATTATTATTCAAAGAACATCATAAAGAATTAATTTCTGAATGTAGAAACGTACATGGCATTTTAACTTCAAATAGAGATTTGCTTATACAAATTAGTAAAGAAATAAATGAGTTATTAGAATTGATTAGAACTGAATTAGAAAAATAACGAAAGCCTGCCTACCGCAGGCAGGCACAACAACGTTTGTGCTTCATTACCACTAACCGCTAACCAATGATAAAATTCTTTAGAAAAATTAGACAAAATTTATTGAATGAAAATAAATTCAGTAAGTATCTGCTTTATGCCGCTGGGGAAATTATACTTGTTGTAGTTGGTATCCTTTTAGCATTAGCTATTAATAATCAAAATGAACTTAGAAAAGATAAGAATGCTGAACAGAAACTTCTCAAACAGTTATTAATAGACTATGAATCGAACTATAGCCAATTGCAGAATAAAATAGATCAAAGAACTACTATTATGACGCGTTGCAACGAATTACTTGATGTAATAGATAAGGAAACTCGAATTCATCCAGATTCACTGCCAAACATATTTGCTACTTTCTTATTAGACCCGACTTTCGATCCAATTGACAATGACGTTATTGCATCAGGTAGTATTAGACTTCTTAAGAATGACACTTTGAAAGAAATGATATCAAAATGGCATTCTGATGCCAAGGCATATCAAGAAACTGAGCAGGTTCAGCATGATCATATGATTTCATCAACAGTACCTTTTTTAAAAAGAGTTGGTTTAATGAGAAATGCGAGTTTTGAATTTTGGAGTAATATTGAATTCCAAATAGGATTAATTGAACAAGGAAGAAATGCCAATAGTTTAAAATTGAAAAACAATAAGGGAAAAATTGATGTAGACTATATTTTAAATGATCAAGAACTGGAAGGCCTTTTGAGCTATATATTTCATATTTCCCTTGCAAATAATTTAGAAGCGGAATCGCTCAAAACAAAAATGCTCAAAACGATTAAAATTCTGAAAATAGAAATTGAACAAAAATAACGAAAAGCTAACAAGCGATTATGATGTTAGATTAGCTATCACCAAATTCGCCACATATCGCAAATCCGTTAGGCTCAATAAAAAACAATAGAATATGTCATTAAACAACAAACTGTCACTAAAGGTACTTATCATTCTCTGTTTGCTTCTATTCGTTGGATGCAAAGAACAAGTCAAAGAGCTTACATTAGAAGAAAAAATTGCATTAGCTGTAGAATCAAGAAAAATTCCCACATCAAAAGACCAAAAAGTAAGCTTTACGGTTCCTGAATCAATCATTGGAAGAGGACCTCAGATAACAGAGGTATTTAGCCATATGGAAAACTATATTCCTACTGTTCTGATAGAAAAAGGAAACACAAAAACAACGAAGCTTCCAGAAAATATCAGTCCTACCCTCGGTCAAGAGATTCTCACCAGTCCATACTTTCAAAAGGAAACGTCACTTGACCAAATTTACGATAAAAAACAAATTAATGGAGTGATTGTTCTGCACAAAGGCAAAATAGTTTATGAAAGGTATCCCGAAATGGAACCCACTGACCGACATTTTCTAGGTTCGGTGAGTAAAACATTTTTAGGAACTGTAATCGCACATTTGGCAGACGAAGGAAAACTTACCGAACAGGATTCAATCGGGAAGTATCTTACAGAGTTTAAAGGCAAGCCATTAGCACATGTAACTATTGAAAATCTACTAAATATGACCTCAGGAATTAACTGCCGTGAGAATGACGAGGGATCCTTTACGGACCCCAATCATTGTTTTTACAAAATGCTTCAGCATTCTGCGGTTTATACCGAGCCAAATCCAGGATTTGAAGAAAGTTTAATGGAATTATTGGCCAGTTCGGGAAAAGTTGAACCCGCTGGGCAAACCTACGATTATACTTCCGCCAATACTGCTATTCTCACTGCCATCGCTGAAAGAGTGTCTTCCAAACCTTTTCACGAGTTGGTTAAGGACTATATATGGACAAAAATCGGAGCTGAAGATGATGCAAGGGTAACGCTATCCAGTACTGGAGTTGCTGGAAGTTACGGTTTAATGCTAATGCGCTTAAGAGACTTGGCCAGATATGGATTGGCCTTTACAGATGATGCTACTACAACAATAGCATCGAAACGATACCTAAATCAAATTCATACAGGAGATAGGGCATTATTTAGATCCGAAGGAGGAACTGATCAGCGTTTTAGGAAAAAATATTATGAAGGACAAGGTGCTGATTTTCAAAACTATCATTGGGATGTAATTTTTGAAGATGGTGACTTCTTCAAACCTGGCTTTGGAGGTCAGGGTCTTTACATATCCCCAACAAAAAGATTGGTTATTGCCTTTTTTAGTACAAGTAAGGATGATACCTATGATAACATGAATATGTCATTACTTGTTCGTAGTTTGGCATTACTAGAACAATTTAAAGAATAGATTAGTCAAATACTGAGCCTTACAAAGTACTGTGGTAAAAACCAAGAAAAAAAAAGCTTTAATTTGACCCAAAAAAGGTCAACCTATTTCAGCATAATACAATTGTGGAAACACTATAAAACGAATCGATTTTCAGCCTTACTAATCATAACTGCAGGGTTTTCCAAAAGCATGCAATAAAACCTCACGCAAAGTTTCTACGTAATTAATAGTATATCCATTCGACTATTCAAATAATTCTATCCAATTATAATATATGATCTTGATTGTACTTTTTGTTGCAGCATGTTTTTTGGCCTATAGTAATGGGGCGAACGATAATTTTAAGGGAGTTGCGACTTTGTTCGGTAGTGGTACTCTTAACTATAAAAAAGCAATAACATGGGCAACTGTTACAACATTCTCAGGGTCAGTGGCTGCTATTTTTTTAGCTGGGACGCTAGTAAAAAACTTTTCTGGTAAAGGTCTCGTTCCCGATACTTTAATTCAATCACCAGAATTCGCCATATCAATTGCTTTAGGTGCTGCAATCACCGTTTTTATTGCTACTAAAATCGGAATGCCAATATCCACAACCCATAGTTTGGTTGGCGCCTTATTTGGTAGTGGTGTTGTTGCTGTGGGTATGTCATTTAATTTCGAAAAATTAGGACATACGTTTTTAATACCATTAATCGTAAGTCCGCTAATGGCAGCAATAGTCAGCTTTGTATTATATCTCATTTTCCGCGAATCACGAAAAGCCCTTAGAGTGTCCAAGGAAACCTGTGTTTGTATTGGAGACGAAAAAGTTGCAGTTGTAAAAAACACAATCACAAATCAATTTGTAACCGTTGAAAGCAAAGGGCAAAAGACTTTAAAGATCTTAAACAAGGAACAATGTATTGAATCTTATAAAGGGAAATTTTTGGGTATTGACGCCCAAAAGCTATTGGATGTTGCACATTATATAAGTTCTGGTATTGTTAGTTTTGCGAGAGGATTAAATGACACCCCAAAAATAGTAGGTCTCCTAATTGTTATTAATGCCATGGACATTAAATGGGGAATGATTGCTGTTGCAATCGCTATGGCTATAGGAGGGTTGCTTAATGCTAAAAAAGTCGGGAAATTGATGAGTAAAAAGATTACACCTATGAACAGTGGCCAAGGATTTACGGCAAATTTAGTTACAGGGTTATTGGTGACAACTGCTAGTGTGCACGGTTTACCTGTTTCCACCACACATGTTTCGGTAGGGTCTATTTTCGGTATAGGCACCGTGACAAAAAAAGCAGACCTAAAAGTCATTAGAAATATATTACTGTCTTGGTTGTTAACATTGCCTATAGCTGCAATCTCTAGCGCTATTGTGTATTGGGTGTTAAAGGTCATTTAATCAGTAAGAGTAGAGTATAGTATTGCGTTAAAAACCAAGCCTTTTACTGATTCCTATTCCAAGCGCAACTTCCATAGCGATTCATATTTTATCATAAGCCAGGATTTAATTCTGGCTTTTTAATAGGCTTATTGCTAATTTACTATCTTAGGTGTTATAGAATAGGTGTGCGAAATATGTATACTTCATTTTTGTATGTAATTAAAACCAGCCCATTATGAAAATTCTGTTTAGTATCATATTTACCTTTTATTTTTTAATTGGCTTTTCTCAAAAGTCTCAAGAAATAGTAAATATCAGTAACGAATTCCTGTCAACATTAAGCGATGAAATCAAAAATGAAGTATTACGGGATTTCAATGATTCTTTAAGAACCAATTGGACAAATTTACCAGTGGGGTTAGCGAAAAGACCAGGAAAAAAATATGGTGATTTGTCAGATAAATCAAAAATTAAATTTCATGAGGTTTTAACTACCATCTTTAGTTCACAAGGCTATTTAAAAACGACTAGTATTATGCAACTTGACGATATGTTAAACGCTAGAGTTGATGAAGCAATAGAAAATAAACTAATTAAAGAAGATGATATTCCTAGAATCAAAGCACTAGACTGGGACTATAACAATTATTTTATATCAATTTGGGGTAATCCCGATTTAGAAAACCCTTGGAGTTTAAAATTTGAAGGACATCATCTCTCTATTAACCTTACCATCATAAAAGAAAAAATTTCTTTTACACCTATGTTCGTTGGTGCAGATCCTGCTTTAATGACTTCAACAAAACATGTTGGTTTGAGAGTTTTAAGTAAAGAAGAAGATTATGGAATTAAGCTCATAAATTCACTTGATGAATCTCAACAAAAGATTGCGACATTGAGTCAAGAAGTTCCAAGAGATATAATCACTAATCCTTCAAATAGTCAAAGAATTACAGAGTATCAAGGTATCAAAGCTAATGAACTCACTACAGATCAGAAAACGGTATTAATGCTACTCATTAAAGAATTCATCAATAACCTTGAGGATGAGAAATCTAATAAGTATTTGCGAGAAATTGAGGAAAGTGGATTAGATGAGATTTACTTTGCGTGGATAGGTAGTTATAAAAAACGAGAACCAAACTACTATATTATTAACGGTCCTGACTTCATAATTGAATATGATAATACGGGGAATCATATACATTCTATATGGAGGGAAAAGGGCAATGATTTTGGAGAGGATCTTTTAAAAACTCATCATATAAATCATAAGCATTAACTATCTATAATACCTAGTATGGTATATGAATTATCAACGTAAATCAATTATTAACCTGTAGCAATATCTTAGGACAAGACAGTTATACGAAACCATTAGACAATACTTTAACCAACCAATAAGATTCCCGCTTTCTCGGGAAACAGAATATGATAAAATTCTTTAGAAAAATACGATACGACCTTATGGAGAAAAATAAAACTGGAAAATATTTAAAGTATGCTATTGGTGAAATTATACTAGTCGTTATTGGAATTTTAATTGCATTACAGATTAACAATTGGAATGAAAATAGAATAGAACGTAATCAAGAACAACAGTTGCTTAAAAGTCTTCACAAAGAATTGAGTGATAATCTTACAGAACTAAACTATGATATTAAACGTGTTGATTCTTTGCATCATAACTTGAATATTTTAATGGACTTATTATTAGATGACAATCAAGAGAATACGAATATTGATAGTCTAATGCTTAAAACATTGACAACACCCAGTTGGAATCCAAGCTCTTATGTGCTTACTGACTTAAAAAATTCTGGAAAAATCTCTCAGTTATCAAATATCAATCTTCAGGAAAAATTATTTAAATGGGAGCGGCAATATGATAATTTATTAGAAATTTCAGAAGATTACAAGCAAAGTAATGATGCCTATTTAGAATTTTTAAAAAGCAATGCTTCTTTAAGAAATATAGATGCAAATTCTCAAAATTTACTAATTCAATTTTCTGCATTTGACTTTGATAATCAGACTTTACTTAAAGATATACGTTTCGAAAACCACATTGATGATAGATTTATTACGACATCTAATTTGAAAACTGAATATCGAGAGGCTAAAGAGATTCTTGAAGATTTATTAAAAGCTATTAATAATTGAAGCAGTCAACTAATTATACCACATTAACTTTTTAGGTATTGATTTTTATCCTTTCAATGAATTGCATTACCTTAAGCCTTCAAAATTCAAATACACTATGAAATCATTTTACTACCCAATTATTGCCATAATACTTTGTTTATGCTCCTGTTCTAATGAACCAAAAGAAGAAGCAAGTATGCTTATTTATGGCGGCACTATTTACACCGTTGATGACAATCAGCCAAATGTGGAAGCTGTTGCGGTTAAAGACAATACCATTCTTTTTACAGGTACTTTAAAAGAAGCCGAAAACTATAAGGGTGAAAATACTGAAATGATTGACTTAGAAGGTAAGACCATGACACCTGGTCTCATTGAAGGTCATGGACATTTTATGGGCTTAGGCTATAATGAGGTGAGTTTAGATTTACTCAATACCACAAGTTATCAGTCCATTATCGATGCTGTGGAAGAACGTGTTAAAACCGCACAACCCGGAGAGTGGATTACAGGTCGCGGTTGGCATCAAAGTAAATGGGATTCTCTGCCAGATAATTTAGTGAAAGGATTTCAGACGCATTTTAGATTGAGTGATGTTTCACCAGATAATCCTGTATATTTAAGACATGCCAGTGGACATGCAGGGTTTGCCAATGCCAAGGCGATGGAAATTGCCGGACTTTCGGTTTTGGCTGATGAAGGTCTAACAGAATTTGAATTGGAAGGTGGTGAAATCATAATAGATGAAGCCGGCCGACCTACAGGCGTGTTTAATGAAAGAGCACAAGGGATCATAACAAAACATATTCCTGAAAATACACCTGAAACCGACAGACAAGCGTTTCAATTAGCTGTAGACGCTAGTCATAGAAATGGTATTACCAGTTTTCATGATGCTGGGATTGGAAGAGAAACCATAGCACTTTATGATGAGATGCAGGAGAAAGGAAAAATGAATGTACGGATTTATGCGATGCTTACGGGTTGGGATAAAGAATTGATTAATGAATGGTACGAAAAGGGTATTAGAGTAGATGAAGATCATCGATTTACTATTCGTTCTATAAAGTTGAATTGTGATGGGGCTTTAGGTTCTCGTGGAGCGTGGCTTTTAGAACCTTATGCCGATAGACCAGATCATTATGGGCATGAAACTTTACCTATGGAATTCGTTAAGGAAACATCGTATAGTGGATTACGAAATGGCTTTCAGGTTTGTTCACATGCCATTGGTGATAGGGCTAATAGGGAAATTTTAGACCGTTATGAAATGGCGTTTAAAGATTTACCTGAACAATCTGAAGACCATAGATTTAGAATTGAACATGCCCAACATTTGCACCCCGAAGATATTCCTCGTTTTGCTGAATTGAATGTGATTCCCGCGATGCAAGCCGTTCACATGTCATCGGATCGCCCTTGGGCAATTGATAGATTAGGTGAAAAGCGAATTAAAGAAGGGGCGTATATGTGGCAAGATTTGTTACAAAGCGGAGTACCGATTGTTAATGGTACGGATGTGCCAGTAGAACCAATAAACCCGATTGCGAGTTTTTATGCCAGTATCAGTAGAAAAACCTTAAAAGGCACTCCAGAAGGAGGCTATGAACCTGAGCAGAAAATGACGCGTCCACAAGCTTTAAAATCCTACACTTTGGATGCTGCTTATGGTGCATTTGAAGAGGATATTAAAGGGTCGATAGAAGTGGGGAAGTTAGCTGACTTTACTATTTATAACCAAGACCTAATGACTGTCGATGAGAATAATGTTTTAGAAACTGAAGTCGTCATGACCATTTTTGATGGGAAGGTGGTTTATAAAAAATAAGAGAAGTTATAGTTAATTATTTGCCAATGAAAACATCTTGGATTCACTTTTAAACTATCTTTAATATGTTCTTTTAAAACAATAAAGTTATGGGACAGACAAAGTCTAAAAGCAAGTCTTCTTTGCCTAAATCACAGGCAAGAAAGGCTCCACAGACTTCTCCAAAAAAGAAGTAATTTGTGATGGGTTTATTTAGTATAAACCTTAAGTGTTGAAAAAATAGTAAAGTACCACCTTCAAAAGAGGTGGTTTTATATTTTAGGTATAAACCAAATTAAAAAGCCCTTGATTTTCATCAAAGGCTTTTATAAAATATTAGTTATTCTCACTATCCGCAACAGTGAGCATATTGCCTGTCCGTGCTACGGACTACATCATGCCTGGCATTCCGCCACCGCCCATTGGAGGCATAGCAGGTGCATCTTCTTTAATGTCCACTAAAGCACATTCGGTAGTTAAGATCATACCTGCAACAGAAGCTGCATTTTCTAAAGCGATACGTGTTACTTTCTTAGGATCTATAATACCAGCTTTAAGCATATCTACATAAGATTCAGACTTAGCATCATAACCGAAGTCTTTCTTACCTTCAATGACTTTATTGATAACTACAGAACCTTCACCACCAGCATTTTCAACGATTGTTCGTAGAGGGGCTTCAATGGCCTTATTAACAATTTGAACTCCGGTAGTTTCATCTAAATTTTCTGTAGTGATTTTTTCAAGATTTTTCTTAGCTCTTACAAAAGCGACACCACCTCCGGCAACAATGCCTTCTTCAACAGCAGCTCTTGTTGCATGTAGCGCATCGTCAACACGGTCTTTCTTTTCTTTCATCTCAACTTCAGAAGCCGCGCCAACATATAATACAGCAACACCTCCAGCTAGTTTAGCTAAGCGCTCTTGTAGTTTTTCTTTATCATAATCAGATGTCGTAGTCTCGATCTGAGCTTTTATCTGATTGACACGAGCTTTGATGTCAGACGCTTTACCAGCACCGTTTACGATAGTCGTGTTATCTTTGTCGATAGTGACAGTTTCTGCAGTACCTAACATAGAAAGATCAGCATTTTCTAAAGAGAATCCTCTTTCTTCAGAAATTACAGTTCCACCAGTAAGGATAGCAATATCTTCTAACATCGCTTTACGTCTATCACCAAAACCTGGTGCTTTAACAGCAGCAATTTTTAATCCTCCTCGTAGTTTGTTTACTACTAATGTCGCTAAGGCTTGTCCTTCAACATCCTCTGCAATAATTAATAATGGACGACCAGATTGTGCTACAGGTTCTAGAATAGGAAGTATTTCCTGTAGGTTTGAAATCTTTTTATCGAACAATAAAATGTATGGATTTTCTAAATCTGCAATCATCTTGTCAGAATCCGTTACGAAGTATGGAGATAAGTAACCTCTGTCGAATTGCATACCTTCCACAACGTCAACATAAGTTTCTAATCCTTTTGCTTCCTCTACAGTGATGACTCCTTCTTTACCAACTTTTCCGAAGGCTTGAGCGATTAGTTCACCAATGGCATCGTCATTGTTGGCAGAGATGGCTGCTACTTGCTTGATTTTGTCAGAATCGTTACCTACTTTTTGAGCTTGTTTGTCTAAATCCTTAACGATAGACGCAACTGCTTTATCAATACCACGTTTTAAATCCATTGGGTTTGCACCAGCAGCAACGTTTTTTAATCCTTCCTTAACGATAGCTTGAGCTAAAACAGTTGCAGTAGTTGTACCATCACCTGCTAAGTCATTGGTTTTAGAAGCTACTTCCTTAACCATTTGTGCTCCCATGTTTTCCAATTCGTCCTCTAGCTCAATTTCTTTTGCTACAGAAACACCATCTTTAGTAACTTGTGGTGCTCCAAATGATTTTCCGATAATAACATTACGTCCTTTAGGACCTAAAGTTACTTTTACTGCGTTTGCTAATGCATCGACTCCTCTTTTAAGGCCGTCTCTTGCATCTATATCAAATTTTATGTCTTTTGCCATTTTTATAATTTTTTTCATTCCTGTGTGGTCACTGAGGCTACTCGAAGTGAGAACAGGAATATGTTATTGTTAATTGTTGAAAATTTAGTTTGGATTGATGAGATTCCCACATCCGCAGGAATGACAGTTTAGACAATTGCTAAGATGTCACTTTCACGCATCATAAGGTAATCTTTACCTTCAAGCTTAAGTTCAGTACCACCGTACTTTCCGTAGAGTACTGTGTCACCAACTTTTACGGTTAAAGGTTCGTCTTTTTTTCCGTTACCTACTGCAACGACATTTCCTTTTTGTGGTTTTTCTTTTGCATTATCTGGGATAATGATACCAGAAGCCGTTTTGGTTTCCGCCTCCATCGGTTCTACAAGAACGCGATCTGCTAAAGGTTTAATGTTTAAAGCCATTTTATAATTGTTTAAGTTAATTAATAAGAATTGTTTTACCCTCTTTGGGTTAACGCTTTAGCGTTATTCGAAAATTATGCCAATGCCTTTAAACTGACAAAGTTTCAGATATAAAAAAAGGCCAACTAAATGTTGACCTTTTCTTTATATTATAATGTAACCTTATTCAGGTGTACCTGTTGTTGAATCATCAGTGTTAACTGGTGGCGTTGTAATTGGAGCAGTAGTTTCTTCCGTATCTAAAGCTTTAGACTCTGCGGAACCTCCAGCACCTGGAATCGTAACGTTTGCCAATAATATTAAAACTATTAATACTGTAGCGAGCACCCATGTACTGCGGTCTAAGAAATCTCCTGTTTTCTTTACTCCACCTAATTGCTGTGTGCCACCGCCACCAAACGAAGAGGATAATCCTCCACCTTTAGGGTTTTGCACCATAATAACGACGACTAATAAAAATGCGACAATTACGATTAATATTAAGAATATGGTAAACTTTGTCATTGTTCTTGATTGTTATCTTTTAATTCTTTTACTGCCTTAATTTGGTCTGCAAAGAAACTACTTTTTTCTGGATATTTCAAACTTAAAATTTTATAAGATTGAATTGCCTTTTCATAGTTTTTTTGCTCTAGGTAAATCCGTGCTAAGGTCTCTGTCATAAGACTTTCTTCGGTAGGCTCATTATTGACTAGCTTAGGCTTGGGTTGATTTACAGTTGGTTTTATTTTTGGATTGTTTTCTAAAAAACGATCAATGATTTCAATTTTTTGGTCTAAAGGTGCAGAGGGTTGAGGCTCTTTTGTTTCTGGAGTACCTCTATCGATTGGTTTAAAACTTGTAATTTTTAACCACTCAGAAAAGGAATGAGTTTCAGTGTTTGTAAACTCTAATGGTTTTCCGATTTTTAGTTGCTCTTCTGGCTTTTTAGCCTCTTGGTGTTCTTGTATTTGAGTTTCAACGGATTCCTTTGCTGTGTCAGATTGTTTCTCTTCAAATAACCGAGGGTCTAAAACGCGCTCAGTATCTTTAATATGTTTATTTAGAGCATCGTCGATAGTAACACTTTTATTGATGGAAATGTCATTGACATCATTAACAACTATAGATTTAAGATATTCAGAATTCTGTTTTATCGTTTCAGAAATGGCATTTTGGTTAAACTCTTCTGAAGTGATATAGTCAAAAAGAATACTTCGGTCAGCAGTATAGGCGGCTGTAACTTTTAGAGCATTATTGTACTTATAACTTTCCTTATTTTTTAAGCCTTTTAGATAAATGGCTCTTGCAGGTTGAAAGTATGGATAGTCTTCAACAGCTTTTTTAATGAACTCAGTCTGGGCATCAGAGATGGTTTCTGGATATTGTAATAAATATGTGAGCTCTTGTAATTGCATTTTACCAATCTGCTAATGAGGCATTTAAAATATCTTGGGTTATACGGTCTAAAATCTCTTCAAACGCTGTGTCTTTTGTGCCACCAATTAGCTGTGAAGCTGCAGGGTAGTCATAAAAAAATGAAAAGCGTTGTTCAAAATTTTTCTCTTCATCGAGATTATCAAAATAACGGACATTGACTCCGATGGTCAATCTGTTTTGGGCAGCACGGTTATCTGAGGTGGCTGTTGTCGGAGAAATGCGATACTCTACAATTTCTCCTTCGTAAATAATATCGCCGCCAGAATTGACCAACTCTAAACTTGTTTGGTTTTGGATAAGGTCTTGTAAGGTGTTTGTAAACTGTATATCTAGACCTGGCTCAATAAGCGGGGCATTGTTTTGAAAGAAATTTACTTGAAACGAGTTAGCATTAGTTGTTATTCCTGTAAAAGAATAAACACCGCACCCCATAAGTAAAACACTTAATAAGATGGCACTAAAATATTTTGAAAATCTCATAGTTTATTTTTCAGTTGTGAACGCAGTATTACAAATCATATTGCTTAATTTTTCTGTAAAGTGTTCGTTCGCTTATGCCTAACTCTGCTGCCGCTAATTTACGTTTTCCATTATGACGCTCTAAGGATTTTTTGATTAATTCTAGTTCTTTATCCTGAAGTGATAATGTTTCCTCTTCTTCAATTTCCTCAGCAAAATGGTACTTGTCATTTTTGTCTTTTGGCTGTTCTGGAGCGGATTCCTCATGTGAAGGAATTGAAAGCACTTCTAAATCCTCAATGGTTTCATTATAATCAGACGCTCCTTCATCATCACCATATATTTTCTGAATCAGCCCTTCGTTTTCTTTCTGAACGTCTGAAGATGAGTCATTTTTCATCAGTTTCAAAGTCAACTTCTTAAGATCGTTCAAGTCATTTTTCATATCAAAGAGCACTTTGTATAAAATCTCTCGCTCATTGCTAAAATCACTTTCAGATTTGCCAGATGGCCTTATTACAGCAGGGAGATTACTTCCGGCATTTGGTAAATAATTTTGTAGTGTTGAAGCATCTATTGTTCTGTTTTGCTCTAAGACAGAAACCTGTTCTGCAACATTTCGTAACTGCCGAATATTACCATTCCAGCGGTATTTTAATAAGGATTGTACAGCACTGTCTGTTAATTTTACAGTAGGCATTTTATACTTTGAAGCAAAATCACTGGCAAACTTTCTGAACAATAAATGGATATCTTCTTTTCTATCTCTTAAAGGAGGAAGGTGAATTTCAATGGTACTTAATCTGTAATATAAATCTTCTCGAAACTTTTCCTTTTTAATGGCTTCAAACATATTAACATTTGTTGCAGCCACAATTCTAACATCCGTTTTTTGCACTTTACTAGAACCAACTTTTATAAACTCACCATTTTCTAAAACACGCAGTAAACGTACTTGTGTGGTTAGTGGAAGTTCCCCAACTTCATCTAAAAAGATGGTACCTCCATCGGCCACTTCAAAATATCCTGAACGGGTTTGCGTCGCTCCAGTAAAAGCTCCTTTTTCGTGTCCAAAAAGTTCACTGTCAATGGTACCTTCTGGTATAGCTCCACAGTTAACAGCAATATACTTGCCATGCTTACGGTGTGATAATTGGTGAATTATTTTAGGAATACTCTCCTTACCAACACCACTTTCTCCAGTCACCAATATAGAAATATCCGTTGGGGCAACCTGGATGGCTTTTTCTATGGAACGATTCAGTTTTGTATCATTACCGATAATCCCAAAACGTTGTTTTATAGCTTGTACTGATTCCATATTTACTTCCTGCGCAGGCAGAAATCTTTAATTTAATATTTTTACTATTATGAGATTCCCGCTTTTGCGGGAATGACAATTCAATTATTATCTGAGTACCCTACAGCTTCACCAATTAGTGTAGCTGAAGTACAATCGTTAATCTTTACATTGACAAAATCTCCAACCTTATACTGTTCTTTAGGGAATACTGCCACTGTGTTTTGAGAATTACGACCAGACCAATGCTGATCTGACTTTTTAGATTCTTTTTCAATTAAAATTTCTACTGTTTTACCTACAAATTGTTTCGTTCTATAGTGACTATGCTCTTGTTGTAGGTTAATGATTTCAGACAAACGTCTCTTTTTTATAGCCATCGGCACATCGTCTTCCATTTTACGGCCCGCTAAGGTTCCGGGTCTTTCGGAATAAGCGAACATAAATCCAAAATCGTACTTTACATATTCCATAAGGCTTAGCGTATCCTTATGATCTTCTTCAGTTTCTGTTGGGAAACCAACAATCATATCCTGACTAATAGCACAGTCTGGGATGCGTTTTCTAATGTTGTCGATTAATGCAAAATATTCTTCACGGGTATGTAGACGATTCATCTCTTTTAAGATACGGTCACTACCACTCTGTACAGGTAAATGAATATAATTGCAAATGTTCTGGTATTTAGCCATAACATCTATAACATCCATGGTCATATCTTGGGGATTAGATGTAGCAAATCTAAATCGCATTTTTGGTTGTGCTTTAGCACATAACTCTAAAAGATTAGAAAAGTTTACCGCTGTCGCTTTTTGCAAGTCACTTGCCTTTTCAAAATCTTTTTTAAGTCCGCCACCATACCACAAATAACTGTCTACATTTTGACCTAACAAGGTTACTTCTTTGTACCCTTTTTCTGCTAAATCGTTGACTTCTTCAATCACAGATTGCGGATCTCTACTACGTTCACGTCCTCTGGTGAATGGTACCACACAAAAAGTACACATATTATCGCAACCTCGGGTGATGGAAACAAAAGCCGTAACTCCGTTGGTGTTTAGTCGAACAGGGGAGATGTCACCATACGTTTCTTCTTTAGACAGAATAACGTTAACGGCATTTCGTCCTTCATCGACTTCGCTTATGAGGTTTGGTAAGTCTTTATAGGCATCAGGGCCAACAACCAAATCGACCATTTTTTCTTCCTCGAGGAATTTGCTTTTTAGCCGTTCGGCCATACAGCCTAAAACGCCAATCTTCATTTTGGGATTGACTTTTTTAACGGCGTTATATTTTTCAAGGCGTTTGCGAACGGTCTGTTCTGCTTTATCTCTTATTGAGCAGGTATTTACCAGAACCAAATCAGCATCCTCAAGATTTTGGGTGGTATTAAAGCCTTCTTTAGATAGTATAGAAGCTACAATCTCACTGTCGCTAAAGTTCATTTGGCAACCGTAACTTTCGATAAACAATTTACGGCTGTTTCCCTCTTTAGCTTCTAGTACAAGACTTTCGCCTTGTTTATTTTCGTCAATTATCTTTTCCATAGTCATTTCTTGAGTTAACAAGAATCTTTTAATAGTCACTTAATCCGTTGTGCATTTTGACAAAATTCGTCACTTCGAGTGAATTTTTCGATTGAAATGAGAAAAATTTGTATCGAGAAGCAGAATTTTAAATGCTAATTAGTTCTCGATACGATTTTTCGTTCCTCAAAATCACTCGAACTGAAGCAAAAACAAATTTTTACCATCAAAATCCACAATGGGTTAACTTAATATGTTTACTGTCAATTAGCGTGCAAAGATACAAATATTTATGGCTTTGTGACAAAGTGGCAGTATTGTTTTAAGCCCTCGTCTAGTGTTTTTTTAACATAAAATAATCTGTATTTTGAAGCAACCATTTTATATTCATTGCATCTATAATACTATAACTATCAATCAATTTATTATGAAAAAAATAATCGCCCTTCTCATTGTTGCCTTTCTTTTTTCATGTAATGACGATGATGTGCAACAGGAAATGGTTAACATTGCCATCCCAGAACTGCAATCAAAATCTGAATTCAGGGCAAGTATAGACATTTCTACACCACAGCCAATTGAGCAGGCAGGTAAAATTTATGTTTACGAGAATTATATTTTTGTTAATGATGCTTTTAAAGGGATTCATGTTATAGACAATTCTAATCCAGCCTCACCTCAATCTTTAGCATATTTAAAAATCCCTGGAAATGAAGATATTTCTATTAAAAATGATTACCTCTATGCCGATAGCTCTATTGATTTAGTCGTGTTTGATATATCGGACATTAATAACATACAGTTTGTTGAACGTTTAGAGGATGTGTTTTCTGTTTATGATTATCAGATTCCAGCTAGTACGGAGTATGCAGACTTTAATTATGAAGACTTAGAGGATAATGTCATTGTTGGGTGGACAGTTGAGCAAAGGATCAAAGAAGATGAAAATATAGATATTTTTATAGACACGTTTGATACTGCAAGTGAGTCTGGTAATTCAGTTGGTACTGGTGGCTCTTTGGCTCGTTTTCAGATTGTAAATGATTTTTTATACACTGTAGGTAATTATGAGATGTCGATATTCAATATTTCAGATTTGGCACAACCAACGTTGACAAATACACAATATGCCGGGTGGAATATAGAAACAATGTTCCAAGCAGATAATCATTTGTATTTAGGTGGTACAAACGGAATGTATATATACAGCCTTGAGAATGCAGAAAGTCCTAGCTATGTTTCTGAATTTACACATTGGGAAGGATGCGACCCCGTTGTTGTGGATGGAGATTACGCTTATTTAACCTTAAGAGGGGGTAACGATTGTGGTGTAGAGGAAAGTGTATTAGAAGTCATTGATATTAGCGATAAAAGCCAGCCTACGCTAATAGCCACTTATAGCTTAGACAATCCTTATGGGTTAGGATTTAAAGGTGAAAATCTATTTGTTTGTGATGGCACATCCGGATTAAAGGTTTTTGATAAAACAAATCCGTTGGATATTCAATTGATGCAAACGTTCTCAAATATTGAGGCATTGGATGTTATTCCGTTAAATGAGTCTTTGTTAATGATTGGTGACAATATTATATATCAGTATGAATATGCTAACGGATCCATAGAATTAATAAGTACCTTCAACCTCAATTAAGATCAAAAAAGAGTTTATAAATCTTAAATCGGCCTTACATTTTTGTAAGGCTTTTTTAATTATAAAATGCTTATTTAAACCTATTAGAAAGAGTTGTAATTAAATTCATATTAGGATTGTAAATTAATTTTCGCATACATTTGTAGCCATAAAAAACGAAAAATGTCGAAGAACCTTGTCATAGTAGAGTCGCCAGCAAAGGCCAAAACCATAGAGAAATTTTTAGGAAAAGACTATAAGGTAGAGTCCAGTTACGGCCACATTGCAGACTTACCCTCTAAGGAGTTGGGAGTTGATGTAGAAGGAGATTTTGATCCCAAATATCAAGTGTCCAAAGACAAAAAGGATGTTGTAAAAAAATTAAGGGATCTTGCTAAAAAAGCAGAAACAGTATGGTTGGCTAGTGATGAGGATCGAGAAGGAGAAGCTATTGCGTGGCATTTGGCAGAGACCTTAAAATTAGATAAAGAAAAAACAAAGCGTATTGTTTTTCATGAAATTACAAAGAGTGCTATTGAGAAAGCAATTGAAAACCCAAGGAGTATTGATTACAATTTGGTAGATGCACAACAAGCACGTCGTGTTTTAGATAGAATAGTAGGTTATGAATTGTCGCCTGTTTTATGGAGAAAAGTAAAGGGAGGTCTTTCTGCAGGTCGAGTACAATCTGTTTCGGTGCGTTTAATAGTAGAACGCGAAAGGGATATTGAAAATTTCGAAGCACAGGCTTCTTACAGGGTTGATGCTGAGTTTTCTAATGAAGATGGTCAATCGTTTAAAGCCAAGTTGCCAAAGAATTTTGATTCTGAGGCTGAAGCTAAAGACTTTCTGAATAAAAATATTAATGCTGCTTACAAAGTTTCAGACTTAGAGAAAAAGCCAGCAAAAAAATCACCTGCTGCGCCGTTTACGACTTCAACTTTACAGCAAGAAGCATCCCGAAAATTAGGGTTTTCGGTAAGTAGAACGATGAGCAATGCTCAGCGTTTATACGAATCGGGGCTTATTACGTATATGAGAACGGATAGTGTTAATCTATCTAACGAAGCACGTAAAGGGGCTGAAAAAGAAATTGTTTCGGCTTACGGTAGTCAATATAGTAAACCAAGAAATTATAAAGGTAAGTCAAAAGGAGCCCAAGAAGCTCATGAGGCTATTCGTCCAACTGATTTTTCTAACCATACCGTTTCAGCAGAACGCGACCAGTCACGATTGTACGATTTAATATGGAAACGTGCGATTGCATCTCAAATGAGTGATGCAAAATTAGAACGCACCAATTTAAAAATTGAAATAAACAGTTCGTCTAAATTAGAGGAGCGTTTTACTGCGAGCGGAGAAATCATAACGTTTGATGGGTTTTTAAAAGTGTATTTAGAAGGTACTGATGATGAAGACACAGAACAAGATGGAATTTTACCGGATTTAAAAGTAGGGGAGTCACTTCAAAATCAATATATAACAGCCACTCAAAGATTTACGCGCCCACCAGCACGCTTTACTGAAGCGTCGTTGGTTAAGCAATTGGAGGAATTAGGTATTGGACGACCATCTACCTATGCACCTACCATCTCAACAATCCAGAACAGAAATTATATTGAAAAAGGGTCGAACGAAGGAGAACTTAGAAAGTACACACAGTTGGTTCTAGAAAATAATGCTGTTAAAGAAAAGAACCTAAGTGAAAAAACAGGTTCGGATAAAGGCAAGTTGGTGCCAACGGACATCGGCATGATTGTTACAGACTTTTTGGTGAATCATTTTGAAAGCATCTTGGATTACAATTTTACGGCTAAGGTCGAAGAAAGCTTTGACGATATTGCGGAAGGCAAAGAGGATTGGAAAGCCATGATGAAAGATTTCTATAAAGGGTTTCATCCACAAGTTGAAGATGTAAAAGAAAATGCTGAACGAGAATCAGGAGAACGCGTTTTAGGTACCGACCCTAAAACAGGCCGCCAAGTCAGTGTGCGATTAGGTAAATTTGGACCAATGGTACAAATTGGAACAGTGGACGAGGAAGAAAAACCGAAGTTTGCTAGTTTATCTCCAGACCAGCAACTGAATTCCATCACCTATGAAGAGGCAATGGACTTGTTTAAACTCCCAAAGTCTTTGGGTCATTATAATGATGAAGAGGTTGAAGTAAACAATGGACGTTACGGTCCTTATGTGCGTTATGGCAAAAAGTTTGTGTCTTTACCAAAAGGAGTAGATCCTTTAAGTGTAGAATATGATGAGGCATTAGAGTATATTAAGGAGAAGGAAAAAGCAGACGCTCCTATATATACATATAAAGGAGAAGATGTAACAAAAGGTAAAGGACGGTTTGGACCATTTATAAAATGGAACAACATGTTTATCAATGTCAATAAAAAATACGATTGGGATAATTTATCTGAAGATGATATCATAACTTTGATTGAAGATAAAATCCAAAAAGAAAAAGATAAGTTAATCCACAATTGGGAAGAAGAAGGTATTAGGGTTGAAAAAGCCCGTTGGGGTCGACACAATGTCATTAAAGGAAAACAAAAAGTTGAATTGGCAAAGACTGTTGATGTTTCGGATATGACTTTAGAAGAGGCAAAAGCCATTCTCGAAAAAAATGCTCCTAAGAAAAAAGCTGCCAAAAAGAAAACGACAAAACGAAAATCCACTGCAAAAAAGAAATAACCAATGAACTTTAATTTTTTATCGCCTGTTTCAGACTCAGTATTAGCACATAACGAACTGCTGGCAGAACAAACACTCGGTAAAAAAATAAACATGCATTCGGAGCAAAACGGTATACCAGATTTGGATGATATACAGTTAGCAATAATTGGAGTACAAGAAAACCGGAATGATGTCAACTTTATTGGTAATGAACTTAACTTCGATAATATTCGTGTGGCCTTGTATGGACTGTTCCCTGGAAATTGGCACACAACCATAGCTGACCTCGGTGATATTAAACCAGGAGAAACGGTAGAGGACACCTATTTTGCATTACGTACTACGATTGAAGTTTTAGTTGAAAAAAATATCATTCCTATTATTATAGGTGGAAGTCAAGATTTAACCTATTGCAATTACCGAGCGTATGATAGTTTGCAGCCAATGGTTAATATTGTTAATGTAGATACAAATTTTGATTTGGGTGATGCATCGCTTCCTATTAAGAATAATAGTTATTTAGGTAAGGTTATTTTAGAAGAACCTTATAATCTATTTAATTATTCAACTATTGGTTTTCAGACGTATTTCAATTCACAAGAAGAAATAGACCTTATGGAGAAGCTTTATTTTGAAGCTTATCGTTTGGGTGAAGTGTCTTCAGACATTAATTTAGTAGAACCGGTGATGCGGGATGCTAATATTGTTAGTGTGGATTTAAAAGTGGTACGTGCAGGAGAAGTGGATGGCAATCAAAAATATTCACCTAACGGACTAACAGGAAAAGAGATTTGTGCGGTAACACGATATGCAGGTATTAGTAATAAGGTGTCTTCTTTTGGAATATACGAATATCAGTATTCTAAAAAGGATCAGGCAACTTCTATGCTAATAGCACAGATGTTATGGTATTTTATAGAAGGGGTGAATTGTAGGGTAAAAGACGATGATTTTACTGATGATAATGCCTATCAAAAATATAATGTACTTATTGAGGATGAGGAACTTATTTTTCTTAAAAGCCTAAAAACGGGACGTTGGTGGATAGAAATACCTTTTTTACCAAATCTTAATAATAAATTAAAGAAGCATACGTTATTACCATGCACGCACGATGATTATGTGAGTGCAACGCTAGGTAATACACCAGATAGATGGTATAAAGCCTACAGAAAAAACAACTTCTAAAAACGTCATTCGTCGAGGAAAATTCCCAAAAACATCGACAAAATGCATTTTTTTTAGGATGAAATGCAAAAAAAGTTTGTAAAAAGTTGTTTTTTAGAAAATATATAAATATGTTTACCAACTCAAATAATGGATTATACTAATTTAACCTATAGTTTATGAAAATTAAAAAGCTTATTTTACTAGCCACTTTAGGGGCTTTCCTTGCCAGCTGTAATTCTGGTGATAAAGGACAGTTAGTTGGCGTACAAGGTAAAAAATGGCACCCTGAAAAACCCTATGGAATGACACTTGTCCCAGGTGGAGCATTCATAATGGGTAAATCGGATGATGATATTGCTGGTGTACAAGACGCACCAACAAAGACAGCTACAGTAAGGGCTTTCTACATGGACGAAACGGAAATCACAAATAGTGAGTACCGCCAGTTTGTTCATTGGGTAAGAGATTCTATCTTAAGACTTAAGTTGGCGGAACTTGCCGATTTAGAAGGTAAAACTGCAGGCAATGGCGATATAGGTGAATTTGCCTATTTAGATGCGGATCCAGCAAATCTAAATGCCTACGAAAGTTATATGATTAATACGTACGGTAACGATCAGCGTAAAATAAACAGGGATGTTGAACTGATATTTGATACTGCTGAATTCCCTGATGAATTATATGCAGAGGTTATGGATGGTATGTATTTACCATTAGAAGAATCCTATAACGGACAACGTACTTGGGACGTTTCTCAATTTAAATTTCAATATACTGAAATGGATATTCAAGCAGCGGCTAAGGACAGAACCTTAAAACGCTCGGATGTTATCAGTCAAAGAGAAATAGAAGTATATCCAGATACAACAGCTTGGATTCGTGATTTTGCATACTCATATAATGAGCCTATGCACAACGATTACTTTTGGCACGATGCCTATGGGGATTATCCTGTTGTAGGTGTATCTTGGGACCAGGCAAGAGCATTTTGCCAGTGGAGAACGATTTACCACAACGGATATCAAAAAAGCAAAGGAAAGCAACCGGTAAATATTTACCGCTTACCAAATGAAGCTGAGTGGGAATATGCCGCTCGTGGAGGCTTACAAGGAGCAACTTTCCCATGGGGTGGTTATTACACCAAAAATGATAGAGGTTGTTTTATGGCAAACTTTAAACCATTACGTGGTGATTATGCAGCTGACCAAGCACTTTATACAGTAGAAGCAGATGCATACGAACCTAACGATTTTAACTTATACAATATGGCAGGTAATGTTTCAGAATGGGTCAATGGCTCTTACGACACATCATCTTATGAGTATATGTCTAGTATAAACCCTGCGGTAAATGATATGGATAACGAACGTAAAGTAGTCCGTGGAGGTTCTTGGAAAGATGTTGCTTACTTCTTACAAGTGAGTTCTAGAGATTACGAATATTCAGATTCCGCTAGAAGTTATATCGGATTTAGAACGGTACAAGATTATATGGGTACTGAAGTGACAAAAAACGCACAAAAATAAAATTAAACAAACCAATTTAAACTAAAATTAAACCTACTTTAAGTGGTCTGCACTTAAAACTTAACACCTAAAAATTATGGCACAAAAAGGCAAACTTACGTTAACAAACATGATCTACGGATTAGGAGCTGCAATTGTAATTGTTGGAGCATTATTTAAAATCCAACACTGGCCGTTCGGTTCAGAAATTTTAACGATCGGTATGATTGTGGAAGCATTAGTATTTACATATTCTGCTTTCGAAAAGCAACAAGACGATTTAGACTGGTCTCTAGTATATCCTGAATTGGATGGAGGAGCAGCCCAAAACCGCAAGAAGAATCAAACTCCAGAAGAAGCTGAAGCGCAATTGTCTAAAAAATTAGATAGCCTTCTTAAAGAGGCTAAAATTGACGGTGAGCTTATGGCTAGCCTTGGAGATAGTATTAAAAACTTCGAAGGAGCTGCTAAGAATTTAAATCCTACAATGGAGTCTATGGCTGCTACTAAAAAGTATGGAGAAGAGTTGTCTTTAGCCGCTGCCCAGATGGAGTCTTTAAACAGTTTATACAAAGTTCAATTAGAAAGTGTAAACCGTCAGGCAACGATCAACGAAGAAGCTGCTGAAAATGCAACTAAGTTGAAAGAGCAAATGCAATCATTAGCCTCTAACTTATCATCTTTAAACGGTGTATATGGCGGAATGCTTTCTGCAATGAACAAAAGCTAATTAGTTTTTATAACCAAATCATTAATTAACCCTAAAAACTAATTATTATGGCAGGAGGAAAACCTAATGCAAGGCAAAAAATGATCAACCTGATGTACTTAGTATTTATTGCTATGATGGCAATGAATATGTCTAAAGAAGTACTGTCAGCGTTTGGTCTGATGGATATAAAATTCGAGAATAATAACGAAGCTGCAACTGAGAATAATGCAGGTATGTTGGCTAATTTAGAAACTAAGGCGGCCGAAAAACCAGAAGAATTTAAATTAGCTGCAGAAAAGGCAAATCAAATTACGCTAGTTTCACAAGATTTTTACAATTATATAGAGTCTCTTAAAAGCTTCTTATTGAAAGAAGGTAAATATGAAGTTGACCCTGATACTGGTAAATTACCTTTTGAAGCTATGGACAAGACTGATATCCTAGATGAAGCTTGGTTTACGGGAGACCGTTTAACAAAAGAAGGAGATAAAGTTATGGCTCGTATTGAAAAGTACAAGTCAGACATTAAAGAAATTCTTGGTAATGATGTAAAATACCAATCAGCAATCGAGGATTTTGAAGATCGTTTTGATACAACACCGGTAGAAAACAATGACGGTAAAAAATTACAGTGGTTAGATTACCACTACCAAGGATTCCCGGCAATTGCATCGTATACTAAATTGACTGCAATGCAGAATGATGTGAAACTGACTGAAACTAATATGTTTAACCTATTTTTAGGTAACACTTTAGATGAAGCCGTATCATTAAAGAATTATACAGCGATTGTAATCCCAGACAAAAATGCATTTTTTGCTGGAGAGAAATTTACTGGTCGTGTGGTTCTTGGTAAATATGCAAATGTAACTCCAACAGCATTATCTGTTGAAGGTAATAGTATTGATCTTTCTAGAGAAGAAGCTATTGACTCAACTGGTGCAGCTCGTATAGAGTTTGTCGTTGGTAATGTTGGTGAGCACGATGTTAATGGTCAGTTTACGTTTAAAGAAGATGGTAAAGATTTACCGATTGACTTTAACGGACGTTACGTAGTAGTTCCAAGACCAAATTCTGCAACAATTTCAGCTGACAAGATGAACGTTGTTTATCGTGGTGTAACTAACCCAATGACTATTTCATTTGCTGGTGTACCAGATAACAAAGTAAATGCTTCTGCAGCTGGTCTTAGAAGAGGAAACGGAACTGGTAAATACTTAATGAATCCTGGCTCTGGTAGAGAAGTAACCATTAACGTTACAGCTACTTTAGATGATGGTTCTGCAGTAAGAGATAGCAAAACATTTAGAATTAAGAACATTCCTAAACCTACTGGTACATTCAGTGGACAAGATGGTACAGTGAAATTACCGCGTAATAGTGTGGAGATTGGACGTCTTGGTGCTAAGTTAGAAGATTTTGATTTTGACTTACCAATTGAAGTCACTGAGTTTAAGATGAAAGTTCCTGGACAACCTACTGTTAGAGTGTCTGGTACACGATTAAACGCCCAAGCTAAGAATGCATTGAGAAGCGCACGAAGAGGAGATGGAATTCAATTCTTTGATATTAAAGCTAAGATTACTAACAATTCAAGCTACAAGTTACCGACGGTATCGCCAGTATTTGTAGAATTGTCTAACTAGTAATTTTATAAGCCTCAAATTTTAAAATTTAAAGTACAGATGAAACTAAAGCATTTTTTATTAACAGTTGTAGGAGTTGTAGCTTCGCAAAGCATGTTTGCTCAGGCAAATATATTGAGTGCTAAGATTCCTGAGGAAATCGGAATGAAGACTGAAGCACAGTTGCTTTACGATAATGACGAACCTCTTGAGTATGGCTACGTGGACGATAGAGATATTTTATTCTCTAAGATGACGTGGGAAAAAGTCGTTCTAGATGAGCGTGTTAACTTTCCATTGTATTATCCTGTTGACACCAATAATATTGGTAGAGACCGTCGTTCATTATTTCATACGTTAATGGGAGCAGTGGAGTCTGGCGAAATTCCAAAAGTATATTCAGACTCTTATTTTACAAGAGAACGGACACTTGAAGAATTAGGAGCATCTATGAAAAAGGTAGATACCTTAGACATAGGTTACGAGCAATACAATGCGGATGGGTTTGTTGATCCAGAATACATTGTAAGAAGAAATATCGAGGCTTATGATATTAAAGCATATTTATTAAAAGGACTTTGGTATTTTGATAAACGTCAAGGTGAGCTTAAGTATAGACTATTAGCTATAGCACCAGCTGCACCAGATGTAAACTTTATTGACTCAGACGATGAAGCCAATAAAGAACCTATTGGTTTGTTCTGGGTATTTTTCCCAGAGGCTAGAGGTGTATTGCATGAGTCTAAAGCGTTTAATAATAAGAATAGTGCCAAACCAGTGTCCTTTGATCACTTGTTAAATTCAAGACGCTTTAATGGCTATATGTATAAGGAAGAAAATGTATATGGTGACCGTGAGGTCAAGGAATATATACCAGATAATGCATTAATGCAATTATTAGAATCAGATCGTATTAAAGATAAGATTCGAAACTTTGAACAAGATATGTGGAATTACTAATTCCATAGTAACAATACACAAAGCGCTCACTTTTTAGTGGGCGTTTTTTATTTCATGTAAATCTAGTTGTAGCAAGTAACTTTTCAATAATTTTGCGGCAATGATATCTTACGATTACATAATGGTTGGCTGCGGTTTAGCAGGTATTGCTTTTATCGAAAAGCTAAAGGCAAACAATAAGTCCTTTTTAGTATTTGATGATGCATCACAGAAGTCCTCAGTGGTCGCTGCTGGACTTTATAATCCTGTTGCTTTAAAACGATTCAATAAAGTCTGGAAATCAACGGAACAATTAGATCTGGCGCTACCCATGTACGCGAAGATTGAAAGCGATCTCAATATTCAAATTGATTATAAGCTTAAGATTTTAAGACGGTTTTCATCTACAGAAGAGCAGAATTTATGGTATGAAGCTTCAGGAAAACCTGGTTTAAAAGAGTACATGTCTTCTGATATTGTAAGATATAAAAGCCCGAATATTAAATCAGAACATCACTTTGGTGAAGTTTTACAAGCAGGAAGAATCGATACTGAAACCTTGATAAAAGCCTATAGAAAAGAGTTATTGGCAAATAACCAATTGAAACCGGAGAAATTCAAATATGAGGAGATTGAAATTTCTGGCGATAGCGTCAAGTATCAAGATGTAAACACCAAAAATATGGTGTTCGCTGAAGGTTTTGGGGTGAAGCAGAACCCTTTCTTTAGGAAAGTAGAACTCAATGGCACAAAAGGAGAGTTAATCACTATAAAGGCACCAAAACTTAATATTGATTTTGCAATAAAGTCTTCAGTATTTGTTATTCCTCTTGGTAACGACTTATATAAAGTAGGTTCTACTTATAATAGAGTTGATAAAACCAACACGACGACTGAAGCAGCAAAAAATGAACTTATCACCAAATTAAAATCTTTCATGACCTGCGATTTTGAGGTCGTTGAGCATTCGGCAGGCGTAAGACCTACAACCAAAGACCGCCGACCTTTAGTTGGTAGTCATCATTCTCTAGATAATGTTTACATATTAAACGGGTTAGGGACAAGAGGTGTAATGATAGCACCCTATGTTGCAGAAAAACTTTATAAGCTCATAGAGTATTCTGAGGACTTAGATCCAGAAATAGATGTTAACCGTTTTTCTTAGCCAAAGATTTGTCATAAGACATAAAAAGATTTATCCAAATATTTCGCGATAGTCTCATAATAATCGGCATAAAAACAACAAGGGTTGCTATAATCGATAAAAAGGCAATACCCAAAGACGACTCTAACATAAGAAAACTAATGACAAAAGCTGTTATTGCAAAAGCAATCCCCACACCATAACTCACATACATAGAACCGTAGAAAAAACTTGGTTCCATTCTGTAGGTTGTATTACAATGGGAGCATTTATCATTTATTTTTAAGGTATCAGAAATGATATATGGATTCTTTTCAACATACATGGATTCTTGATGGCATTTTGGGCATGTGCCAAAAAGAATACTATAAAGTTTCATTCCTTTTTTAATCATACTTAAAACAGTTACTTTTGCGTTTCAAATTTTGTATAAAGGTAGTTGCTTTTATCATATAAGACTGTATGTGTCCAACGATTTAAGCAATGTCGATATTTAAAAAACAAATGCTCAATATCCATAATCTTTCTATTTCTTTTCAAGGCGAATATCTGTTTGAAGACATCACCTTTAAACTGGGTAATGGGGACCGCATAGGGCTGATAGGAAAAAATGGAGCAGGTAAGTCAACGATGTTGCGTATTCTGTCTAATGAACAAGAACCAGATACGGGCCAAATTGCAGCCGATAAAGATCTTAAGATTGGATTTTTAAAACAGGATATCGATTTTGATTTCGGTAAGACAGTACTTGAAGAGTCTTACGAAGCATTCAAGGAAATAAAAGAACTTGAGGCTCAACTAGAAGATATCAATACCCAACTTGCAGAACGTACAGACTACGAAAGTGATAGCTACAACCAATTGATGATTGACCTCAATGATATTCAGCATCAGTATGAAATCATTGGCGGTTATAACTACCAAGGTGAAACCGAGAAGATATTACAAGGCTTAGGGTTTATGCGTGAAGACTTTAATAAACTAACGGATACCTTTTCTGGTGGATGGCGTATGAGGATTGAGTTAGCAAAACTTTTACTTCAGAATAATGACATTCTATTGCTGGATGAACCTACCAACCACTTGGATATTGAATCCATAATTTGGTTAGAGTCTTTTTTGAAGAATTATAATGGAGCAGTTGTTATTGTTTCTCACGATAAAATGTTTTTAGACAATGTTACCAATAGAACCATTGAAATAAGTCTAGGGCGTATCTACGATTACAATAAGCCGTATTCTAAATTTTTAGTGCTCAGAAAAGAAATGAAAGAGCAACAATTGGCAGCTCAAAAAAATCAAGAAAAACAAATTCAACAAACTGAAAAACTCATAGAAAAGTTTAGAGCAAAAGCCTCTAAGGCTACCATGGCACAATCTCTTATTAAAAAGTTGGACCGCATGGATAAGATAGAGGTTGATGAGGATGATAGCAGTGTTATGAATCTTAATTTTCCTGTATCTGTAACTCCGGGGAAGATAGTAGTTGAGATGAATAATGTCTCTAAAAATTACGGAAAGCTTCAGGTGTTAGAGAATGTCGATTTAACCATTCCTAGGGATATAAAAACGGCCTTCGTTGGTCAAAACGGTCAAGGTAAATCAACATTGGCAAAAATCATTGTTGGGGAAATTAAGCACGACGGTGACGTTAATCTAGGTCATAATGTCCAGATCGGGTATTTTGCCCAAAACCAGGCTGAATATCTAGATGGTGACAAAACAGTCCTAGATACTATGATCGATGCCGCTAATGAAACTAACCGCAGCAAGGTCAGGGATATTTTAGGATCATTTTTATTTAGGGGTGATGAGGTAGAAAAGTATGTAAAGGTACTTTCTGGTGGTGAACGAAATCGTTTGGCATTAGCAAAATTACTCTTGCAGCCTTTAAATGTTTTGATAATGGATGAGCCAACAAACCATTTAGATATTAAATCCAAAAACGTATTAAAGGATGCTCTAAAGAAGTTTGAAGGCACCTTAATTTTAGTATCCCACGACAGGGATTTTCTTCAGGGATTAACACAAACGGTCTATGAGTTTAAAGATCAAAACATCAAAGAATATTTAGGTGATATCGATTATTTCCTAGAACAGAGAAATCTTCAGAATTTAAGAGAAGCAGAACGAAGAACTGTCGTTGTAGAGCAAGCAAAGACCTCGAACAAACAAAGCTATGAAGACCAGAAGAAGCTAAAGTCACTAAACAATAAATTGAGTAATATTGAAGCCAAAATCAATCAATTGGAAAAGGACATAAAAGCCGATGACCTAAAGTTGGCTACAGACTACGATGCTACAGCCTCTAACCCTTCATTTTTCGATGCTTATCAAAGTAAAAAGAAGACATTGAAAAATTTAATGGAAGACTGGGAAATTGTCCAGCTTCAGATGGAAGAGCTTGAATAGAGGATTCCTTTTAAGGTTTTTTTAACTGCTTCTTAAAATCTATAAAATACTTTTGTGGTATTCTAAGCTCGTTTGGATTAAATGATCTAGAACTAACCATCAAAATTGATTCCATGAGGAAGGTTATACTGTTTGCCATAGGTGTATTAATCATTACGGCAGCATTTGTAGGTGCATATTTAATAATTAAAAGCAATACAAAGGAGAAGCCAAAAGTTGAAAAGGTTGTAAAGACTGTTTTTACCGAAAAGGTTAAAAACTCAACGGTGCCCATTATTATCCCTGCTAATGGAAATTTGGTAGCCAAAAACAGATTAGAATTATACTCAGAGGTTCAGGGGATTTTTCAAAGTAGCTCTAACACTTTTAAGGCGGGCCAGATTTATGGTAAGGGCCAGGCACTCATTAGAATAAATTCCAGTGAATATTATGCTACTGTACAATCTGCTAAAAGTGAGCTCTATAATTTAATTACGGCATTGATGCCGGATCTGCGTTTAGATTATCCCGAAGCATTTCCAAAATGGGAGTCCTATCTCAAGAGTTTCGACATGGATGCTTCCGTAAAGCCTTTGCCAGATTCAACTAATGAAAATGTCAACTATTTTATAACTGGCCGCGGAGTTCAAACTGCGTATTATAATGTTAAAAACTTAGAGCAACGCCTTTCAAAATATACTATTTACGCGCCTTACCGTGGTATATTGACTGAGGCTTTAGTGACTCAAGGAACATTGGTTAGAGTAGGACAAAAATTAGGTGAGTTTATTGATACTTCAGTGTTTGAGCTAGAATTAGCAATAAGCAAATCTTTCAGTGATTTGTTAAAACTAGGTGAGAATGTCGTCTTAAATACACCAGACAAACAGACTACTTATAATGGAAAAGTAGTTAGGGTAAATGGCAGAATTGACCAAACAACACAGACAGTAACAGTTTTTGTAGAAGTTAAGGGTGTGGGATTAAAGGAAGGTATGTATTTGGAAGCCCAATTAGAAGCTAAGGAAATTCCGAATGCCATTAAAATTTCACGTAAACTGTTAGTAGATCAATCTGAAATCTTTGTGGTTAAGGACAGTATATTAGATATTATGAAGGTAGAGCCTGTTTATTTCTCGCCAAAAGAAGTGGTCATTAAGGGTGTGCCAGATGATACGGAAATTTTAGCCAAATCTATTCCTGGTGCCTACGCGGGCATGCTTGTAAAAGTGAATGAAGCACCTGCACAGTCTCAAGAAAAGCAATTAGCTAATTAGTATGAGAAAAGTTTTAGCTTATTTTATTAAATATGAAGTTGCTGTTAATGTCGTTATACTTGCCTTTTTCATTTTCGGTATTTTGGGAGTATTACGTCTTCAATCTTCTTTTTTTCCGCTTCAAGAGGCCGAAATCATTTCCATAAATATAGCTTACCCTGGTGCTGCTCCACAAGAAATTGAAGAAGGTGTTGTTTTAAAGATTGAAGATAACCTTAAGGGTTTAATAGGTGTAGAGCGTGTCACCTCTACGTCTCGTGAAAATGGTGGAAGTATCTCCGTAGAGATTGAAAGTGACGAGGATATCAATGATATGCTCGCAGAAGTAAAAAATGCGGTAGATCGAGTGCCTAATTTCCCAACGGGTATGGAGCCTCTGGTAGTAGCCAAGCAAGAACGTGTTCGGCAAACTATAGATTTTGCTATAAGCGGACAGGATATTGAGCTAACGTCATTAAAGCAAATAGGAAGGCAAATAGAAAATGACCTCCGTGCTATGGAAGGGATTTCTCAAATAAGTGTTTCAGGATATCCCGACGAAGAAATAGAAATTGCGGTCAGGGAAAATGATTTGTTGGCTTATGGGCTGACATTTTCCGAAGTTGCCAATGCGGTATCACAAGCTAATATTTTAACCACTGGGGGGAATATTAAGACAGAAGCCGAAGACTATCTCATTAGGGCTAATAACCGATCTTACTATGGTGATGAGCTGAATAATCTTCCAGTTAGGACGCGAGAAGACGGAACTATTGTTAGACTGCAGGATGTTGCCTCAGTACGAGATCGCTTTTCAGAAACACCAAACGCTTCCTATTTTAATGGAAACGTTGCTGTTAATATAGAAATTACTAATACCAATAGTGAAGATCTTATCTCTACTGCAGACAAGGTTAATGAATACATTGAAGAGTTTAACCAAAAATATTCTGGTATAAAGATAGATGTCGTTAGTGACTCGTCTATACGGTTAAACCAACGAACGCAGCTTTTATTAGAAAATGGGGCAGTGGGTATCTTTCTAGTACTCCTCTTCCTGTCGTTATTCTTAAACACTAGGCTGGCGTTTTGGGTTGCATTTGGTTTGCCAGTAGCTTTTTTGGGGATGTTTGTTTTTGCGGCCTATTTTAATGTTACCATAAATGTATTGTCCTTGTTTGGTATGATTATCGTTATCGGGATTTTAGTTGATGACGGTATCGTTATTTCCGAGAACATATACCAGCATTATGAAAGTGGTAAGCCAAGGGTACAAGCAGCAATTGATGGCACTATGGAAGTGCTACCTGCTATACTTTCGGCAATAATTACAACGGTATTGGCTTTTTCAACCTTCTTGTTTTTAGAGGGGCGTATCGGGGATTTTTTCAGTGAAGTATCCGTAATCGTTATTCTAACCTTGGTGGTTTCCTTGGTTGAAGCCTTGATTATTTTACCCGCACATATTGCACATTCTAAAGCATTGGTAAAATTGTCTAAGGAAGAGAAGGAGAATAAAACAGGTATTTCTAGGTTGTTTTTAAAGCTTCGTAAGTTTAATGAGTATGGTGATCGATTTATGGTCTACTGTAGAGACAATATCTATAGTCCTGCCCTAAAATTTGCTTTAAATCAGCGTTTTATTACGTTTTCAATCTTGTTGGCCTTAATGGTTTTAACTATCGGAGCTAATCAAGGAGGTATTATTAGAACCTCTTTTTTTCCGAGTATTGCCAGTGATAGAGTAAGTATAGATTTGTTGATGCCAGAAGGTACAAACCCAGAGATTACAGACTCTATTATTACAATGGTCGAATCTGCTGCTTGGCGTGTTAATGAGACCTATACCAAAAAGCAAACAGGTGGTAAGCAAGTTGTTGAGAATATCATTAAGCGTGTTGGACCAGGAAATAATAAGGCAAGTATCAATGTTAATCTTTTGCCTGGTGAAGAGCGGGATTTTGGATCACCAGAAATTACCAACGCCATAAGAGAAGAGGTTGGAGAGGTTTATGGTGTAGAGCGTTTAACCTTTGGATCTGGAGGTAATTTTGGAGGAACACCAGTTTCAGTGTCCTTATTGGGAAATAATACCGAAGAACTTAAACTTGCTAAAACCGAATTACGAGCGATTCTCGAAGAGAATTCTTTACTTGCAGATGTTTCAGATACTGACCCAGAAGGGATAAAGGAAATCAATATAGAATTGAATGAAACAGCCTACGCTTTAGGGCTCAACCTTAGAGAAGTAATGAGTCAGGTGCGCTCAGGGTTTTTTGGATTGCAGGCACAGCGTTTTCAAAGAGGACAGGATGAAATACGTGTTTGGGTACGTTATGATAAAGCCAATCGATCTTCCATAAATGACCTTGATGAAATGCGTATTGTAACACCAAATGGTGAACGTGTGCCATTTGGTGAAATCGCTACCTATACTATTAAACGTGGTGATGAAAGTATTAGTCATCTTAATGGCCAACGAGAAATTCAAGTGAATGCTGATTTAAAGGATCCTAATGGGAGTGCAACCGAAATTTTATTGGATATTCAGAATAACGTCATGCCAGATATCCTTTCAAAATATCCGACAGTAAGCGTGTCTTATGAAGGACAGAATCGAGAAGCTGGCAAACTCACAAGGTCAGCAGTAACTATTGTGCCGATGGTTATATTTTTAATTTATGTGGTTATTGCCTTTACGTTTAGGAGCTATAGCCAACCCCTAATGTTGTTGTTTATGATTCCGTTTAGTTTTATCGCTGTAGCATGGGGACATTGGTTTCATGATTTTCCGATTAATATATTGTCCGCATTAGGAATTATAGCACTTATTGGTATTATGGTCAATGATGGCTTGGTACTTATAGGTAAATTTAATTTCTTTTTAAGATCAGGGATGAAATTTGATGATGCGCTTTTTGAAGCCGGAAGGGCGAGGTTTAGAGCTATATTTTTAACGTCTTTAACAACCATCGCTGGTATTGCACCGCTGTTATTAGAAAAGAGTAGGCAAGCACAGTTTTTAAAACCAATGGCTATTTCTATTGCTTACGGAATAGGTATCGCAACAGTATTGACTTTAATAATTTTACCATTATTATTATCTGCAACCAATAGTTTTAAGACGACAAGTATATGGTTGATTACTAACCAAAAGGTGAATAAGGAGGAAGTAGAACGTGCAATTAAAGAACAAAATGAGTCGCATTAATAAACTATTATATAGTGTTGTTTTTGTTTTGTGTTTACCGCTGAATGTGGTACTAGGGCAAGATATTTTAACACCAGAAGAGGCATTCCAGCTAGCATTGGAGAATAATTACGGTATAAAAATAGCCACTAATAATGTTGAAGTTGCAGAAAATAATACTAATGTACTTAATACTGGTTATTTGCCAACATTAACAGGAAATGCTGGTGGGAGTATAGATAGACAGAACACGGAAGGTCAGTTGGCAAATGGGGAAACTAGAGTTGCTGAAGGAGCTGAGACACGTCGTTATAATGCATCGCTAAATTTGAATTATACCTTGTTTGATGGTTTAGGACGTCATTACAATTATAAACAACTAAAAGAACAGTATCAGTTATCACAGTTAGAGGCTCGTGAAACCATAGAGAATACCATGTTAGAGCTATTTTCTATTTATTATACGGTTGCCCAATTATCTGAAAATGCAACGGTATTAGAAGAAACACTAACCATCTCAAAAGATCGGCTAACGCGGGCAGAATACCAATTTGAATATGGACAAGATACCAAACTAGCGGTTTTAAACGCCGAGGTTGATATCAATAATGACAGTATTAACCTTATAAACGCAGAACAGCAATTAAAAAACACAAAACGTGATCTTAATGTTGTTATTGGTAACACTATGGTATCTGGTTTTGAAGTAGATACTATTGTAACGTTTCCTTTATTATTAAACAAAGAAGAACTATTCCAAAAAACGTTGACGAATAACGTCACCTTAATGCAAATAGAACAGAACATTAAAATAAGCGACTTTACCATAAAGTCAAACAAATCAGGTTATTTACCTACGGTTGGACTACAGGGATCCTATGGATGGAACGAATCTAATAACAACAGTCCTTTGGCATTTACGTTACAAAATACAAGCACAGGATTTTCAGCCGGTGTAAATCTTACCTGGAATCTTTTTGACGGGGGTGCAACCATAACTCGTATAAAAAATGCCAAACTAGATTTAGAAAACCAAAAACTTCAAAAAGAACTGGTGCTAACAGAGGTGCAGCGTAACTTTAACAATGCTTGGGACGACTATCAGAATAAGCTGAAGATTTACCGTGTACAAGAAGACAATATAAAAACCTCCAAGAATAATTTTGAACGTACTCAAGAAAAATTCAAATTAGGTCAGGTGACGTCTATAGAATTCCGTCAGGCTCAATTAAACCTTATTAATGCAGAATTAAGCAGAAATCAGGCAAAATATGATGCAAAATTTGCGGAGATGACCTTGCTTCAAATTAGTGGAGAATTACTGAATGTAAACTTTTAAGAAATGAAAGAACATTTCTTTCAGTGTCCCTATTGTTGGGAAGAAATTTCAATGTTGATCGATACCTCACAGTTGAAGCAAAATTACATCGAAGATTGCGAGGTGTGTTGTAACCCCATTCAGCTAAAAATAACATTAGAAGCCCAAGAAATCATCAATTTTAGAGCAAAAAGCATTGAACAGTGATAATATTAAATATCTGTTTATCAGTGTTTTAATAATTTAGTTATGCATTTCATCGAATAAATTTGCTGTTTTGTCGAATAGCATCTATATTTGATTCAAATAATTGTGGTCCCTCCCCCAAATCCGCTAAAATGAAAACCTTAAAATTAACCTTATTATGTTTTACGCTATTTGCATTTACCTATGCAGACGTTTCCAAAACCGAAAAAGAAGCACTTGTAGCACTTTATAATGCTACTAATGGAGACTCCTGGAACAATACTTGGGATATCGACCAACCTATAACCGACTGGTATGGCATAACCCTTGAGAACGACAAAGTTGTAGCTGTCAATTTAAGCTTTAATAATCTTGAAGGAACTATTCCGGAAGAAATTGAAGGGTTACAATACTTAAAAGTTTTGAATTTATCCTTTAATAACATAGAAGGGAATCTTCCTGAAGGATTAATGACCTTATCTCAATTAGAAGAGCTAAAATTATTTAGTAATCATATGGGAGGTCAGTTACCAAACTCAATCGGTAATTTAGAAAACTTAAAGTCTTTAGAATTATACAATAACCATTTTATAGGTGCTATTCCTGTTGCAATAGGAAAACTAAAGAACCTAGAAAAGTTAATGTTAAGTAGTAACGAGTTGATTGGTACATTGCCAATTACTCTTACAAACCTTAGACAATTAAAAGTATTAAGTCTTTTTGACAATAAACTCTTTGGAAGTATCCCAAACAAAATTGGTGAGATGGCTCAGTTAGAAGAACTGATTTTATCTAACAACAGTTTTTACGGCGACTTACCTTCTGGATTAGCAAGATTAGATAAGCTGAACACATTATTGTTAACAAATAATGAGTTTAGAGGTAATTTTGCCAACGTGCAAAACCAGTTGCCAAATGTCACAAATTTTGATATTGATCAAGAAAACACACAAGGTGCTTTAGCAACATTAGACGTTGAAGAAGACGATAATTAATTGAGAATTAAGTTATAATTAGAGAGATGACCTTCAAAGTAAATTTGAAGGTTATTTTTTTGTCAGAACTTTGAGAATCTAAAAAAAGTCTTATCTTTGCATTCCTAAAATGATTGAGTCGGCATTATGAACCGAGAGTTAAAAGCTAAGAAAGTCATTATAGATTTAAATCGCGGGATAGAGCAGTAGGTAGCTCGTCGGGCTCATAACCCGAAGGTCACTGGTTCGAGTCCAGTTCCCGCTACTAAGGCTAAAGCCAGTAAAATCAACGGATTGTGTTCTCACAATCCGTTTTTTTATGTCAACTTTTTCCTTACTTTTGCTTGCCGTACACGATAGAGTACACGATGCCCCGATGAAATTGAACTATTCTGAACCTAAAATCTATACTGGTGGTGTGGCTGTTAACCAATGGTCTAAGCTATCTAAAAAAGAAAGAGATAAAGCACTTTCCAAGCCATGGTATGTCTATTATGCCTTTCGTCATCCTGAAACCCACAAGCTCGTTCGCCAACCGAATATAAAAGGTGGTGCCAATAACTTTTATACCAAAAAAGACCGTCTTGAAATTTTAAAGCCTTTAAAGGATACCCTTTTATTTATTCTCAAAAAAGGATTTAATCCATACCATCACAATGAAAATCTTAAAGAGGAAATAGATGAGCTTCTTGATTTGGGTGATTTTAAAACCCCAAAGAAAAGAAAGACCACTAAAAAAATTAAACCAGAACCAATAGAGGTTAAGACTAGTGTTAAAAAAGCATTTGATAAAGCCTTATCCATTAAAAAGATGATGCTCAAGGATAACTCTTACAAAAGGTATAAGAGTAGAATCAATCAATTTTATAGATGGTTAAAAGAGAACAATGTTAAAGAGCATTTAGATATATCTCAAATTACAAAAGCTGTTGTTATAGAGTATTTAAATGAGGTGTTGTCCAAGACAAGTGCAAGGAATAGGAACAACTCAAGAGGTGCTATTTCCAGTCTATTCCAAGTTATGGTTGATAATGAAATAATTGAAACCAATTTTATTGCTAGTATTAATGTCTTAAAGTCGAATCCAGAAAGGAATAAGACTTATAAACCTGAAATGCTCGATAAGATATTGAGCCGTATTGAGGACAGCGACCCAACCTTATTACTTCTGATACAATTCATTTCTTTTGGTTTTCTTCGTCCAATAGAAGTATGTAGGTTACAAGTTAAAGATATTGATTTAGATGACGCAAAAGTTTATGTGAGAGCCAAGAATAAACCAGTAAAGATTAAGATTCTTCCAGAGGTATTAATTAATTCATTGCCAGATCTAACCGATTATGACGATGAATCGTATTTAATTACACCATATGGTTTTGGTCAAGACTGGGAGACTTCTAATGATAATAAGAGAGATTATTTTTCGAAACAATTTAAGAAGGTAAAAGATGAATTTGGATTAGGAGTGGATTATGGCTTATACAGTTTTAGGCATACTTTCATTACAAAACTTTATCGATCATTACGAAAATCCAAGTCTGTATTTGAAGCTAAAAGTATGCTATTGGGGATAACTGGTCATACTACAATGGATGCCTTGGAGAAGTATCTAAGAGATATAGATGCTGAAATGCCCGATGACTTTTCAGAACACTTAAATTAATTATATGCAAGAAGACTATTTTGGAATTACAAGTTTAACAGAAATGCATTCATTTAGTAGTCCCAAGGACTTTGTTGATATGCTTATAGATAAAGGTGCTTATGTAAGGAAGAAGGTAATTAGCCTGAATGAAAATAAGGTTAAAGATTCTCTTGAGTCAAGTAGGGATATGAAAGAATCGATTTTCAAATTCATAGTAAGCACATACATCAATCTTATAGATTCCAAAATATATAATCGTGCCTGTCCATTAGAATCAAAGTGTTATGGTTTGACTTCTAAGAAGCAAAAACAAATTGCATTAAATGAATTTAATTCTATTTATAATGAATTGGAATTGGATTCAATTAACCTAACTAAGAAGACAAAATCAGAATCTGGTATCATGCGATATGGAGCAACCAGTAAATTAAAAATTATCAAATATGCATTAGAAGGCGAAAAGAGTAATATTTCAAACAATCAAGAACTGGTTTTTGAATATCTCACAGGTAATAAGGAGTATTTTGACTTTAACTTATTAAAGGAAGATCAAACCTTGTCGAGATTTTTAGATCGCTACAGTAAATTTCAGTTTTTAATACAATTAAACGATACTTACAAATTTGAACCTGATTGGTATTTTTCAACTGATGCCAAAATTAGAGAGGCACATAAAAAATATAGTGAAATAATTCCAAACGAAATTATATTCATACATACATATAGGAAAATATCTCAATTTAAAACGGATAAAATAGCTTCTACAAATAGTCTTTATTGTACACTCTTCAATTTGGGGTACCTAGATGACTCTTCTCATAAACTATTCAAGAAATTTATCTTAGCGGAATTTAATATTTCAATTTCTAAAATCCTAAACCCTGACAGTCATATTAACGACAGTCACCAGCAAAGAATCTCAAAATTTTCTAAAGAATTTGAAGACTTAGACGTCTAAAATTAGACAGTTTTTACTCATTGACCTATGACCCCGATATTTGACCTAATATCGGGGTTTTTGACTTGTATTGACCTGAGTTGTGACCTCTGTAAAGTCTTGTTAGGCAGATGTATTACGTAAATTTATACTTGAGGGTTGTTGTAACGGATGTACTAAAAACTACATCTAAAATTGACAACTATTTTTTAACCAAAACCAAATTTACCATGAGTAACCACAAAAAAACAAAATCAGTTACTGTAAGATTCACACAGTACGATTATGAAACTCTAAAAATTAGAGCAGAGGAAGACCGCACTTCCATTTCAGACTACATCAGACAGAATGTTAAACTAGAATTTATAATCCTGTAGAAATGAGTAGAGAAAAAGAATCAAAAATTAAAGAAATAATTGCCTCATCTGATGAGGCAATTTCCCAATCCAACTCACTTAACAATAAAGCAGGATGTTTTATTGTAAAACCTGCAAATACTTGGATTGATGAAGCTAAAAGAAGACCAATACCTAGAATGTTATTTGGTGAGTTCTGGTTTGAGGGTGAAGTCTGTATACTATTCGCAGACACAAACGTAGGTAAGTCAATTTTAGCAGTTCAAATTGCAGATAGTATAAGTAGTGGACGACCAATAGATGGATTTAAGCTTGAAGTAGATCCACTTAAAATTGCGTATTTGGATTTTGAATTATCCGATAAACAATTTGAAAAGCGATATTCCATTGATTATACCCATCATTATCAATTCCATGATAATTTTTTAAGGTCAGAGATTGATCCAGATTTAGAGCTTCCAAAAGAATTTAAGACCATAGAGGATTTTTTAAATCATTCGTTCTCAACCATCATAGAGAAGTCGGATGTAAAAGTCTTAATAATAGATAATATCACCTTTTTAAATAGTGATAATGAAAAGGCTAAAGATGCATCACTTATTATGAGTCATCTCAAAAAGTTAAAAACGACGTATGGAATTTCGATTTTAGTATTAGCTCATACACCAAAACGAAACCCATCAAATCCATTAACCGGTAATGATTTGGCTGGGAGCAGGATGCTGATGAATTTTTGTGATAGTGCGTTTGCTATTGGAGAAAGTGCCTCAGAACCTGATATTAGATACCTGAAGCAGATTAAGCAACGAAATACAGAGAAGATATATCATGATAATAATGTAGCGGTTTGTCGTATTGCTCAACCTTCTAATTTCTTGCTGTTTGAATATATAGGTATAGGATGTGAATCTGAGCATTTAAGGCGTATCGAGCAAAAAGATATGGAATCAAGGGATGCTCAAATTTTTGAGCTGAAAAAACAGAATATACCAAATACCAAAATAGCTGAACAACTTGGTATAAGTGAGGGTACTGTTAGGAACAGAATTAAAAAGAATAGTTAAGGAATTGTTGACTGCTGAAACTGTATATAAGGTGGCCGAAGCTCTCTCTCATAAAGAGAAGAGTCGCCTGTACGATATGTTGAAGCAAGATCAACAAGCTAAGTGCTTAAAAGGTGGTAAAAAGATAAGAGCTGAATACTCTGACATAGAAGCTTTAAGGCATTTGCGCGACACTCTTTTAAAATAACCCTTTTTAAAACGTCCCAATTCGTAAGATTCGTAACTCGTAAGATTCGTAACCATTACTGTTAATTACGAATTACGAATACCAATTAAATTAATAACCCCCAAATCAACAACCAACTATGCATTATAGATATTCATTAGATAAATCAAGTAAAAAATTCATTTGTCCTGCCTGTCTCAAAAAGAGATTTGTTAAATACGTGGACAACCAAACAAATCAATATTTAGAAGATAACTGTGGAAGATGTGATAGGGAAAGCAAGTGTGGATACCATCTAAGCCCTAAAGGGAACCAGCCAATAGCACAACTGCCAATTAACAACAAACCAATTTTACCTACATATCATGATACTAAACTTCTTAGTCTTTGTGGTAAGAAATATAATACACATAACAACTTTATCAGTTTTTTAAAAAAGCATTTTTGTGCAGTAGACATACAAGCAGCAATAGACCTGTATTTTATTGGGACGTCTAGCCATTGGGATGGTGCAAACATATTTTGGCAAGTTGATGAGTGTATGAATGTACATGCTGGGAAGATTATGTTGTACGATCCGTCAACAGGCAGTAGAGTTAAAAAGCCTTACTCTCATATTAATTGGGTACATACAGTTATGAAAAAAAAGAAATTTAAAATTTCTAAAAGACTGATAAACAGAGGTAAGACAAATTGTAATACAGAATTTAAAGATTGTAACACAATTGTAGGACATGATTGTGAGACATTTGTATTACAACAATGTTTGTTCGGACTTCATAATCTACATGACGATACTTATAAGACTATTGCCATTGTTGAGTCTGAAAAGACTGCTATAATTATGAGTATTTTTATGCCTCACCATCAATGGATGGCGACAGGGTCTAAAACTAATTTTAAAGAGAAGTTGCTCAAGCCATTAAAGGGTAGAAAGGTAATAGCCTTTCCCGATAAATCTGAATACCCTCATTGGGAAAAAGTGTCGAAAGCTCTTTCTTTAAAAGGTTATGAAATTTGTTGTGACCACTTATTGGAATTAAAGGGAATAGAAGATGGAAGTGATTTATGGGATTTTTTGGAATCTTAATGACTCCGTAAAGACATTAAAGTAATTATTTGTAATATTTTTCATAAACAGTTTCATTTATCCATTTAATGACTGTTTTAGAAGCAAACCTTTGCACAACCATTGCATCATTAAATTTATATATTTGTATTTGTGAAATTTACAACAGTCATATTATCTTTAATTATACTAATTCTTTCAGCAAAACCTTGTTCTGATGGTCAAAACTTAGAAGATGAGCATGAAGACAAAGTATCTATTAATCACAATCATCAAGAAGATAGTGACGACTCTTGTCCTGTCACCTGTATTTGCAATTGTTGCGGTATGTCAATTACTTATGAACCACTGGCAACTTTTAATTTAATTGATTTTTGTAAAATTTCTACAGCAGTAATATCTTCATATCAGTCTACATATAGATTTGATTTTCATTCCAATATTTGGCAACCGCCGCAAGTAATAAGCTAAAACAACACGATTTTAAATCAATTATTTAGTTAATTACAATTATAATTCAATGGACAAATACTTATTGAGCATTAAGCTCATACTAATACTTTGCCTGTCACTAAAGGCACAAACATCCGACATACAATTAAAGGTCGTCACAGAGGCTGAAAATGAGCCTTTAATGGGTGCTACAGTTTACTTTGAAGCCTTAGAAAAAGGTGCTGTAACCAATTTTGATGGTATTGCAGAATTTACAGCAATACCAGACGGTCAGCACCAAATAATTATTTCCTTTTTAGGATTTGAAACATTGCAAACCACAATTCAAATTCCAAGTAATATAGAATTAAAATTTAAACTAAAAGAAGCAGATAATCAATTAGATGCTGTGGTTCTGCAATCTACAAGAAGTACACGAACCGTCAGAAAAATACCTACACGTATCGAGTTTATAGGCGCAGAGGAATTAAGCGAAAAAGCAATAATGAACCCTACTAATATTTCTATGGTTCTTCGTGAAAGTACAGGGATACAGATGCAACAAACGTCTTTAAGTAGTGGTAGTACTAATATACGTATTCAAGGATTGGATGGTAGATACACCCAACTTTTAAGAGACGGGTTTCCATTATATGGAGGTTTCTCAAGTGGATTAAGTATTTTACAAATACCGCCTTTAGACTTACAACAGTTTGAGATTATTAAAGGAAGTTCATCAACGCTTTATGGAGGCGGTGCTATTGCAGGATTGATAAATATGGTCTCTAAAACACCAGACGAAGAACCTGCATTAGATATTATGCTTACACAGACCCAAGCGTTAGGAAGTACAGCTAATATATTTTATAGTAAACGAAACGAAAAATTTGGTTTTTCGCTTTACGGTTCTGGGCACTATCAAAAAGCATACGACCCAGAAGATGACGGATTTAGTAACCTTCCTAAAACAACATCCTTTTCATTTAACCCTAAATTGTTTTATTATCCATCAGAGAAAACTACGATTTGGTTTGGATTAAATGGGACTTATGATGATAGGATTGGTGGTGATATAACTAAAATCGAAAGTGGTGAAGATGGCATTCATCAATATACAGAGGAAAACAACTCAAAACGATTAAGCAGTCAATTGGTATATCAAACACAATTAGATTCTGTTAGTTCATTAGAATTTAAAAACAGTGTCTCTTTTTTCGATAGGAATTTAATTGTTCCAGATTACAATTTTGATGGTCAGCAAGTAAACACTTTTACTGAATTTACATATAACAAAGTATCAGAAAATACGGATTGGATAATTGGAGCTAATCTATATACCTCAAATTTTGATGAAAATGATAAGGCACTATCACAGCGAGACCAAAAAGATGTAACCCTTGGAGCATTTGTAAACAATATCTATGATATATCCGAAAATTGGATTTTAGAAATAGGATTAAGAGCAGATTACAATTCTGACTTCGGTTTCTTTCCACTTCCAAGAATTTCATTACTCTATAAAAACAATAGTGGATTTTCAAGTAGAATTGGTGGAGGTTTAGGATATAAGATTCCTGATATTTTTACAGAAGAAGCTGAGTATATTAACTTTGAAAATGTTCTCGCAATAGATAAATCAACAGTAGATGCAGAACGTTCTTATGGTGTTAATTTCGATTTGAACTATCAAACTCGTTTATCAAATGAGATTGGTTTTTCTGTAAATCAATTATTCTATGTGACTGCAATAAATAAAGGAATACTCTTAAATTCAACAGATAACGGATTATTCCAATTTGAAAATGCAACCGATGAAATTTTCAGTAGAGGAGCAGAAACCAATATAAAGTATACGTATAAGGATTTTAGATGGTTCTTAAATTATGCCTACATCGATACAAAGCTAAACTATTTGCCTGGTAACCCTCAAAAACCATTGACCGCAAGACATAATGCGGGTAGTGTTTTAATGTACGAATCTGATAAATGGCGCATAGGGTATGAAACGTTTTACACAGGAAAACAGTTTTTATCCAATGGAACGAAAACAACAGACTTTGTAACTATGGGTTTATTGGTAATGCGTAACTTTAAATTAGGAAGTGTATTTGTCAATTTTGAGAACTTTACAGATAGAAGACAAAGTAGATTTTCCCCTTTGGTATTACCACCTCATGAAAATCCTGTTTTTCCAGAGATTTATGCACCTACAGATGGTTTTATTTTTAGTGTAGGACTTATTATTAAACCTTTTGGAAACGAAGACCACGATTAATTATGGAGACGATAGAAGAATTATTAGAGTCAAAAGATATTCGCATAACAGCAATGCGTTTGCTTATATATAAATTTCTTGCTGAAAAACAAGTAGCAGTAACATTGAGCGATATTGAAAATGCTTTTGAAAAAGCAGATAGAACTACTTTATACAGAACTGTTAAGACTTTTGAGGAAAATGATATAGTACACCAAATTGATGATGGTACAGGGATAACCAAATATGCGCTGTGCGAACAAGGTTGCAATTGTGATATTAAAACCGATTTACACTTACATTTTCATTGTAATAATTGCAATAAAACTGTTTGTTTAACCGACTACAAAATACCTCAAATAAAAGTACCTAATGGTTTTGTTTCGGAAAATGTAAACTTGGTTGTGAAAGGTATATGCGATAAGTGTAGTACCTAAAAATGCACTTCCATTGCACTCCATTTTGGAGCATATTTGATTTTATTAACAAACAGTAAATGAAAAAAAAGAAAGTTAATTTAAGAGATTTAAAACCAGATTCAGAGACCCAACATAGTCACTATGATGGTCATAATCATAGCAATCCTAAAAGTGGTTCAAATTTAAAAACCTACTTGCCAGCTATTTTTAGTTTTGTAATGTTAATAGTAGGTATTGCTGTAGATTATTTTGAAGCATTTCCTCATTTTTCTGGCTGGATTCGTGTTCTTTGGTACATAGTAGCCTATATTCCTGTTGGTTTTCCTGTGGTAAAAGAAGGTTGGGAAAGCATTAAAAAAGGTGATTTTTTTACAGAGTTCTTTTTAATGTCCATTGCCACAATTGGTGCATTTATCATTAGTGAATACCCAGAAGGTGTTGCAGTAATGTTGTTCTACGCTGTAGGTGAATTATTTCAAAATGCAGCAGTCAACAGAGCAAAAGGAAATATAAAAGCATTATTAGATGTTAGACCAAAAGAAGCCAATGTATTTCGTGATGATGATTATAAAAATGTTTCGCCAGAAGATGTAAACATTGGAGAGAAAATTCAAATTCGTGTTGGTGAAAAGATTCCATTGGATGGAGTTTTATTATCTGAAAAAGCATCATTAAATACCGCAGCTTTAACAGGCGAGAGTAAACCCGATTCCATACAGAAAGAAGCAAAAGTTTACGCAGGTAGTATTAATTTAGAGAGCGTTATTGAAGTTGAAGTAACCAATAAATTTGAAGATAGTTCTATAGCAAGAATATTAGACTTGGTTCAAAATGCAACAGCACGTAAATCTAAAACGGAGTTGTTTATCAGACAGTTCGCTCGTGTCTATACACCAATAGTGGTGTTTTTAGCGATAGGTGTAACATTCATTCCTTACTTTTTTGTAGATGATTATATGTTTAGAGACTGGTTGTACAGAGCCTTGATTTTCTTGGTAATATCTTGTCCTTGTGCATTGGTAATTTCTATTCCATTGGGTTATTTCGGTGGATTGGGAGCAGCTTCAAAAAATGGAATATTGTTTAAAGGTGCTTCATTTTTAGATGCAATGACCAAGATAAATACATTGGTGATGGATAAAACAGGAACGGTTACCAAAGGTGTTTTTAAAATCAAGGATATTAAGACTATAGGATTGGAAGAATTTGAATTTATGAAATACCTAATGGCTATGGAAGAACAATCCACGCATCCAATAGCAAAAGCCATTATGGAATATAAAGAAAATGGAGAAGACTATGAAGCACATGACGTTTCTGAAATTGCAGGTAAAGGCTTAAAAGGCATTGTAAATGGTAAAATAGTATTAGTAGGAAATAAAGCATTAATGATTGCTAATAATATTGATGTACCAACTGAAACAGAAAGTATTGTAGAATCTATTGTATTAGTTGCAATAGATAACAAGTTTGCTGGTTATGTGGTCATTGCAGATGAATTAAAAGATGATGCCAAAGAAACAATTGTCAATTTACAAAAAGTAGGAATCAAAAATATTATGATGCTTTCTGGTGACAAAGATTCTATTACTCAACAAGTCGCAAAAGAATTGAATATTAAAAATGCTAAAGGTGGGTTATTACCAGAAGATAAATTAAATGAAGTTGAAATTTTAAAGAAAAATCCTGAAAACAAAGTGGCTTTTATTGGTGATGGTATTAATGACGCACCTGTTTTAGCAGCAAGTAACGTTGGTATTGCAATGGGTGGTTTAGGTAGTGATGTCGCAATAGAAACAGCAGATGTCATCATTCAAACAGACCAACCTTCAAAAGTAGTGAGAGCCATTAAAATAAGTCGTTCCACACGAAAAATCGTTTGGCAGAATATCATTTTAGCTTTTGGAGTTAAAGTCATTGTATTGATTTTAGGAGCAGGTGGATTAGCAACAATGTGGGAAGCTGTATTTGCAGATGTTGGAGTGGCTTTATTAGCCATTTTGAATGCCGTTCGATTGCAGAGAATGAGTTGGAGATAAAATGATTAATCAATTAATCTTCTGTTAAACAAAACTAACATTTGTTAAAATTTCGTAACTTCGCTATTAATATGAAGCAGTTTTTCCATAAAATAATGTCTTTGTCAATGGCTTTTGTAGTGTTATTTTCTACAATGTCTTTTACTGTTAATATGCATTATTGTGGAGGTACTTTAGTAGAAACAGCTATATTCCAGAAAGCTAAAGGTTGTGGAATGGAAATGGAAAAGCAGTCTACCAAAGGTTGCTCAATTACCAAAAAAAGTTGTTGTGCTGATGAGCAATTAGCAATTGAAGGTCAGGACGAACTACAACTACAAGTGGACAAAATTACCTTTGATCAACAGCTATTTATTACATCATTTGTATACACCTATATTAACCTTTTTGAAGATTCAGATAAAAATATATCTTCTTACCAAGACTATAAACCGCCACTCGTTATAAGGCGTATCTACAAAATTGACGAGACCTATTTAATTTGATTTTTAAACAATAGACTTTTTTATCCTATGGCTAATTGTCGTAAGGATAATTTGCTGTTTTCGGTGTTTTCCTAACACCAATGTCTAATTGTTTAATTATCAAAGCTAATGCTAAATAAAAGCATCAAATTTTTAATAGAAAATAAGCTCGTCGCCGTTCTGCTACTTGTCCTTTTTGTCGGTTGGGGAACAGTCAACGCACCTTTTAATTGGGATACAGGTTTCTTACCAAGTAATCCAGTTGCTGTAGATGCCATACCAGATATTGGCGAAAACCAACAAATCGTTTTCACCAAATGGGATGGTCGCTCACCGCAAGATATAGAAGACCAAATCACCTATCCGCTTACAACGTCGCTACTCGGTATTCCTGGAGTAAAAACCATTCGTAGTTCCTCTATGTTTGGCTTTTCGAGCATCTATATCATTTTTGAAGAGGACATCGAATTTTACTGGAGTAGAAGTCGCATTCTCGAAAAACTCAATTCCTTACCAAGTGGATTATTACCCGAAGGTATTAATCCTGCTTTGGGTCCAGATGCTACAGGATTAGGACAAATCTTTTGGTACACTTTAGAAGGGCGTGACGAAAACGGAAACGTAACTGGTGGATGGGATTTACATGAATTACGAAGTATTCAAGATTATTATGTAAAATATGCCTTGTCGTCAGCGAGTGGCGTCTCGGAAGTGGCTTCAATTGGTGGTTATGTTCAGGAATACCAAGTGGATGTCAATCCAGAATTGATGCGTCAGTACAGCATTGGTTTAGACAAAGTTGTAAAAGCGATAAAGGAAAGTAACAAGGATATTGGAGCACAGACTTTAGAAATTAATCAAGCCGAATACTTGGTCCGTGGTTTGGGTTATGTAAAATCCATTTCAGACATCGAAAATGCAGTAGTCACTTCCGAAGACTATACAGCAATAAAAATAAAAGACATTGGAAAAGTCTCTTTAGGTCCTGCGACACGACGTGGTATTTTGGATAAAGAAGGAGCGGAAGTTGTTGGTGCAGTTGTGGTGGCACGTTATGGTGCAAACCCAATGGAAGTCATCAATAACGTAAAGGATAAAATCAACGAATTAAGTGCAGGATTGCCTTCAAAAGTGTTAGCAGATGGCAGAACATCACAAGTCACCATAGTCCCTTTTTATGACAGAACAGAATTGATTCAAGAAACATTAGGCACACTCAACGAAGCATTGACATTAGAAATTCTCATTACCATTCTGGTCATCATCATTATGGTGTTTAATCTTCGAGCTTCCATACTAATTTCTGGACTATTACCAGTTGCTGTTTTAATGGTGTTTATAGCCATGAAACTCTTTGGTGTCGATGCTAATATTGTCGCCTTATCAGGTATTGCTATTGCTATTGGTACCATGGTCGATGTGGGTGTTATACTATCAGAAAACATCATTCGGCATTTAGACGAGGAAAGTGAAAAGCGAAAAGCGAAAAGTGAAAAGTTACCAATTAATCAGGTGGTGTACAACGCCACAGCCGAAGTTTCTGGTGCAATAGTAACGGCAGTTATGACTACCATTATTAGTTTTATTCCTGTATTTACGATGATTGGAGCAGAAGGAAAGCTATTTAGACCCTTAGCATTTACAAAGACTTTTGCACTAACAGCGTCCATTATTGTAGCGTTATTTTTAATTCCACCGTTTGCTGCATTTTTATTCGGAAAGAAAAGCATTAAGACCAATTTCAAATATGTTATAAATGGCTTTTTAATAGTATTGGGAATAACTGCAATAGTCTATGGGTATTTGTTAGGATTGGTATTGATAGCTTTCGGAATTACAGCACTTTTTAATATTCAAAATAAGATAACAGATAAGCAGGCTAACCTTATTAATATTATTATTTCGGCATCAGCAATCATATTCTTGTTAGCCGAATATTGGAGACCATTAGGTGTAGATAAAAGCATTTTCTGGAATCTCATTTTTGTAAGTATTATTTGCTTTGGCTTATTAGGTGTTTTCTCTTTATTCATCAAATACTACACACGTATTTTAAGGTGGTGTTTAGATAATAAATTATTCTTTTTGTCAGTCCCAACAACGCTTTTAATAGCTGGGTTTTTCATCATGAAGAATACAGGAAAAGAGTTTATGCCATCCTTAAATGAAGGTTCCTTTTTACTCATGCCAACCTCTATGCCCCATTCTGGTGTGGAAGAAAACAAACGTGTTTTACAGCAATTGGATATGGCTGTAGCCAGTATTCCAGAAATTGAAACCGTAGTTGGTAAAGCAGGTAGAACAGAATCAGCGTTAGACCCAGCACCTTTATCAATGTATGAAAATGTCATTCAGTACAAGCCAGAATATATGCTAAATGACAACGGTGAGCGCCAACGCTATAAAGTGAATGATGATGGTGAATATGTATTAAAAAACGGAATGTCATTGCGAGCGGAACAACGTGAAGCGTGGCAATCTCTTAATGCAAAAGAACAGCTCATTCCAGACGATGATGGCGAGTTCTACCGTAATTGGCGACCAGAAATACAATCACCAGACGATATTTGGAATGAAATTGTAAGAGTTACCAAATTACCAGGCGTAACCTCTGCACCAAAACTACAACCCATTGAAACACGATTGGTGATGCTACAGACAGGAATGCGTGCACCAATGGGAATCAAAGTGAAAGGTCAAGATTTAAAGCAAATTGAGGCATTTGGAATGCAATTAGAAAACATTATCAAGGAAGCTGAAGGCGTGAAGAAAGAAGCTGTTTTTGCAGACCGTATTGTTGGTAAGCCTTATCTGCTCATTGATATTGATAGAGAGAAAATAGCACGTTACGGAGTAACTATAGAAGAGGTTCAAAATGTATTGAAAGTCGCAGTTGGTGGAATGGTGTTAACCCAAACGGTTGAAGGCAGAGAACGTTATGGAGTTCGTGTTCGCTATCCAAGAGAATTACGTGCAAATCCCACAGACTTACAACAGATTTATGTACCTGTTGGTAACGGAAGCCCTGTGCCTTTGAGTGAATTGGCAACTATTAGATATGAACAAGGTCCACAAGTCATTAAAAGTGAAGACACCTTTTTAGTTGGCTATGTGTTGTTCGATAAATTAGATGGTTTTGCAGAAGTCAGTGTTGTTGAAAACGCCCAAGCATTAATACAAGAAAAGATAGCTTCTGGAGAATTAGCTGTTCCTAAAGGAATCAACTATGCATTTACAGGAACATACGAAAATCAGTTACGAGCAGAAAAAACCTTATCGGTTGTTGTGCCATTGGCCTTAGCCATCATTTTTCTGATCCTGTATTTTCAGTTCCGTTCCGTAAGCACATCATTAATGGTATTTACGGGAATTGCAGTTGCCTTTGCAGGGGGCTTTATAATGATATGGCTTTACGGTCAAGGATGGTTTTTAAACTTCAATTTCTTTGGTGAAAATCTGCGCGACTTATTCCAAATGCACCCAATAAATTTGAGTGTTGCTGTATGGGTTGGTTTTATTGCACTCTTTGGGATTGCAACCGATGATGGTGTGGTAATGGCAACTTATTTAACCCAAACATTCGATAGAAATACACCAGATAATAAAAAGGAAATTAGAGCATCAGTTGTTGAAGCAGGCGAAAAGCGTATCAGACCCTGTTTAATGACTACGGCTACCACCATATTAGCATTATTGCCAATACTAACATCCACAGGACGAGGAAGTGATATAATGATACCAATGGCAATCCCAAGTTTTGGCGGAATGCTTATTGCTCTAATAACCTTATTTGTCGTACCAGTATTATATAGCTGGAAAGCAGAAGTTCAACTAAAAAGAACAACAAAATGAAACACATAAAATCACACACACAAACAGTCTTTGTTCTTTGTTCTTTATTCTTTGTTCTCAAAGGTAATGCACAGCAATTAGAAACATTAATCAATGAGGCTTTAGAAAACAATCCAGAGATTCAAAAATTTGAATTGCAATATGAGAGAGCTGCTGAAAAAGTGAACGAAGTCAATACCATACCAAATACAGAATTTGGAGTTGGTTATTTTGTTAGTGAACCAGAAACACGCACAGGTGCACAGCGCTTAAAAGTATCGGCAAAACAAATGTTGCCTTGGTTCGGAACCATAACATCGAGAGAAAATTACGTGAGTTCTTTGGCAGATGCTAAATACGAAGACATCGTTATCGCAAAGCGAAAGTTAATGGCTTCGGTTTCACAATCGTATTACATTTTATACGCAAACAAAGCCAAGCAAGCAGTGTTAGTAGAAAACATCAAATTACTAACTACCTATGAGACATTAGCTCTAACATCTGTCGAAGTAGGTAAAGCCTCAGCAGTAGATGTATTGCGTTTACAAATGCGTCAAAACGAAATACAACAATTAAAAGACGTATTGCAACAACAATTTTTAGCAGAACAAACCAAATTCAATAACCTCTTGAACAGAGGAAATGATGTTACGGTCAATGTGGTAGATAGTTTAATGATACCTTCAGAAGACTTTGAAATTACTACTGAAAATTTGGCACTACATCCTGAATTGCTGAAATATGATAAAATCTATCAATCTATAGAGCAATCAGAATTACTAAACCAAAAAGAAAGTAATCCCATGATTGGTTTTGGTTTAGACTACATCAATGTTACTGAAAGACCAAATATGGATTTTAGTGACAACGGAAAGGATATTGTTATGCCAATGGTTTCAGTATCTATCCCAATATTCAATACCAAATATAAATCTCAAAGCAAACAAAATGAGTTGCAACAACAGGAAATTACTGCCCAAAAACAAGAGCGTTTAAATTCTTTGGAAACACTTTTAGACAAGGCGATTAACGAACGTATATCGGCAAGAATAAGCTATGTTACACAAACCAAAAACCTAAAGCAAGCGAAAGATGCAGAAGACATTTTAATAAAAAGCTATGAAACAGTAACGATTGATTTTAATGATGTTTTAGACATTCAAGAACTGCAACTAAAGTTTCAAATGAACCAAATAGAATCAGTAATGACCTATTATGTGCAGACCTCAATAATTAACTATTTAACCAATTAGACGATGAATAAATCAACATATATAACTCTATTTATATTTTCGGCAATCGCCTTTACGTCTTGTCGAGATAAAGGCGAAAAAAATACTTCGGTAGTAGTAAAACATTCGGGTGCTTTAAGAACTATAATGTCTGGTAACATTCAACACGTTATTAGTTTAGATACACTTTCAGAAAAGCATCTATATGCCCTTGGTGCTGTTGATAATCTCAAAGGTGAAATACAAATATTTGATAGTAAACCGAGTAACAGCTTTGTGGTTGATAGTCGTTTGCAGATTAAAGACTCTTATAGTTTAAAAGCGCCATTATTAGTGTATGCTCAAGTCGAAGAATGGGATTCTTTTCAAGTTGAAAATAGTAAAACAAAAAGTGATTTAGAAGAACAGATTTTTGAAATAGCTACAAATAGTGGAATCAACACAGAAAAACCATTTCCTTTCTTATTAGAAGGAACAGTAGCTTCTTTAGATTGGCACGTTATAAATTGGAAAGATGGTGATACTATCCACAACCATAAAAAGCATAAGGAATCTGGTTTAAATGGAACTTTAGCTAATAAAAAAGTTCAAATTATAGGTTTCTATTCCACAAAGCATAAAGCAGTTTTCACTCATCATACTACTAATATGCATATGCATTTTAAAACAGATGATAATGTTATTGCGGGTCATATTGATGATTTGTTATTAAATCAAACAATAACTTTAAAGTTACCAAAACAATGAAACATACATATCACATACACGGAATGACTTGCAACGGTTGTCGCAGCCACGTTGAAGAAACGCTCTCTAAAGTAGAAGGAGTTTCAAAAGCAACAGTTGATTTGGAAAAGGCAGAAGTTACAATCGAAATGGAATCACATATTCCCATAGAAACATTTCAAGAAGCCTTAAAAAAGGATGGTGACAGATACAATATTCATAAACAAGGAGAACACCATAAGCATTCAGAAGATAAAAAGAAAGAGCAACCCAAAGGTAAAGGCACAGGGACATTTTATTGTCCTATGCATTGCGAAGGCGATAAAACCTATGACAAACTAGGCGATTGCCCTGTTTGCGGAATGGATTTGGTCGAAGAGCAAAATCTATCAGCAACTTCAAAAGAGCAATGGACGTGTCCGATGCATCCAGAAATTGTGAAAGACGAAGCAGGTTCGTGTCCAATTTGTGGGATGGATTTAGTACCAATGGAAGCAGATAGTTCAGCAGAAGAAAAAACGTATAAAAAACTATTAAGGAAGTTTTGGATTGCCACAGCATTCACCTTACCAATTTTCTTAATAGCAATGAGTGAAATGCTTAATAACAATCCATTGTATGATATAATGGAACAGAAAAATTGGAATTGGATTCAATTTGCATTATCCATTCCTGTCCTGTTTTATGCTACTTGGATGTTCTTTGAACGTGCTTACAAAAGCATCAAAACGTGGAATCTCAATATGTTTACACTTATAGGCATTGGTGCAGGTGTAGCGTGGTTGTTTAGCGTGATTGGGATGCTATTTCCAGATGCATTTCCTGATCAATTTAAAACTGAATCAGGTGCGGTACACGTCTATTTTGAAGCTGCAACGGTAATTCTAACGTTAGTGCTTTTAGGTCAATTGTTAGAAGCTCGTGCTCATAGTAAAACCAATTCGGCAGTAAAAGAACTGTTGAAATTAGCACCCAATAAAGCTATAAAAATTGTAGATGGCGAGGAAGTTGAAGTCAGTATTGACGAGATAGAACTCAACGATATTCTAAAAGTAAAACCAGGTGATAAAATTCCTGTAGATGGTGTCATTACGGAAGGTAACACCAGTATTGATGAATCGATGATTACAGGTGAGCCTATTCCAGTAAACAAAGCTGTAGATGATAAAGTAAGTAGCGGTACCATCAATGGGAATCAATCCTTTTTAATGAAAGCCGAAAAGGTTGGAAGTGACACTTTATTATCACAGATTATTCATATGGTGAATGATGCCAGTAGAAGTCGTGCACCTATTCAAAATTTAGCCGATAAAGTTTCGGGTTATTTTGTGCCAGTCGTAGTAATCATTTCGGTCATCACATTTATAGTATGGTCTATTTGGGGACCAGAACCTGCTTATGTCTATGCATTAGTTAATGCTATTGCCGTTTTAATTATAGCGTGTCCCTGTGCTTTAGGGTTAGCAACGCCAATGTCTGTAATGGTTGGTGTGGGTAAAGGTGCTCAAAATGGTGTGTTGATAAAAAATGCCGAAGCTCTTGAAAAAATGGATAAGGTAGATACATTGATAGTTGACAAAACAGGAACAATTACTGAAGGAAAACCAACAGTTGAATCCATAGGTACTTTTAATGATGGTTTAAGCGAAAAAGAGGTGTTACAATACATCGTATCATTAAATACGAATAGTGAGCACCCTTTGGCAGAAGCTACCGTTAAGTATGGAAAAGAGCAGAATGCAGAAATATTAAAGTCAGAAGATTTTAGTGCTGTTACTGGAAAAGGTGTTGAAGCAAAAATTGATGGCAAAAAAGTAGCATTGGGTAATCCTAAAATGATGGAATATGCCAAAGCAAAAATTACCTCTACAATGAAAGAGGAAGCAAAAACCTATCAAAAACAAGGTAAAACAGTGTCTTATTTAGCAATAGATGAAAACGTTGTTGGCTATGTGGTTATTGGAGATAAGATAAAAGAAACCAGTGCCAAAGCTATTAAAGCACTTCAAGAAAAAGGCATTGATGTGATAATGCTTACAGGAGATAATCATGATACCGCACAAGCAGTCGCATCAGAATTGAATCTGGCAGATTTTAAAGCCAGTATGCTACCAGAGGACAAACTCAAAGAAGTAGAAAAATTACAAGAAAATGGAAAAGTAGTTGCTATGGCAGGTGATGGTATTAATGATGCACCAGCATTGGCTAAAAGCGATGTTGGGATTGCTATGGGAACAGGGACAGATGTAGCCATTGAAAGTGCAATGATAACCTTAGTAAAAGGCGATTTAAACGGCATTGTAAAAGCAAGAAATTTAAGCGATTCAGTAATGAAAAACATTAAGCAAAATCTGTTTTTTGCACTTATCTATAACACTTTAGGTGTGCCTATTGCAGCAGGTGTTTTGTTTCCATTCTTCGGAATATTACTCTCACCAATGATAGCAGCTTTAGCTATGAGTTTTAGTTCTGTTTCTGTTATTGGAAATGCACTACGATTAAGAACAACTAACGTATAACTATAAATATAAAACTAATGAAAAATCCAATCCTATTAATTGTGTTAGTGCTTACAATCGTAAGTTGTAAAAACGAAAAATCAAGTTCAGAAGAGCAAAAACACAATCATAGTGCTGAAACCGAAAAAGTTGAAGAACCAAAGAAAAAACCATTAAGTCCGCATACCGAAACCATGGCTATGATAGGTGACGCTCATATTCATATTGATTATTCATCACCAGGAGTAAGGGATAGAATCATCTTTGGTGGTTTGGTTGGTTATGACCAAGTATGGCAAGCAGGAGCGCATATGGCGACTTGGTTAGAGACTAATAAAGATTTAGTTATAGATGGCAAAGCGCTTCCTGCGGGGAAGTATGGATTTTTTACCATTCCTTCTAAAGATGAGTGGACTGTAATGATTAATAAAAATTGGGATCAACATGGTAAAGATGAATATGCTGAAAAAGATGATGTTATAAGGTTTAAGGTGAAACCAATAACCTTAGAGGAATCCGTAGAACATTTAGAATATAAGGTCAATAAAATAGATGATGAAAGCGGCACTATTTCAATGGCTTGGGAAAAAGTTAAAATCGAGTTTCCTTTTACAATAAAAAATTAGAAAATGGTAAACAGGCATACAGCTTTAAAAATTAGAAAAACGCATAGGTATTTAGGTCTTTTTTTAGGGATTCAATTCCTGTTTTGGACGATTAGTGGTTTGTATTTCAGTTGGACGAATATTGATGAAATTCACGGAGACCACTTTAAGAAACTCAACTATCAACCAAAAGCGTTTAATAGTCTAATAAGTCCTTCACAACTTAATTCTCCAGAAGGGGTCAATACTATTGAGTTGAGAGATATTGGCAATATCCCTTACTATTGGGTAAACAATAAGCAACTTTTTAGTGCTATCGATGGAAGTCCTAAAAATAGTATTACGGAGGATGAAGCACTTTACATCGCCAAAAACCATATGAAAAGTGGTTTAGAGGTAGAATCTGTTGAGCAGATTACTGAAACCGGGAAACATCACGAGTATCGAGAAAAACTGCTACCTGCTTATGTTATATCCTATACAACCGACGAGGCTCTAAAAGCATACGTTTCCGTAAAGGACGGTAAATTTCAAACCGTAAGACATCGTTCTTGGAGATGGTTTGATTTTTTATGGATGACACATACCATGGATTATGAAGGTAGAGATAACTTTAATACGTTAGTTTTAAGAGCCTTTTCATTTTTAGGGTTGATAACCGTTTTAAGTGGTTTTTTACTTTGGTACACATCATCACCGTCAATTAGAAAACTATTAAAAAAGAAGAGAAATAAATAACTAAAAATCAACAAGTATGGAAAGTTCAAAAGAACACTCAAACAAGGGAAATTATAAAACCTTCTTTATAATGTTGGCTTGCTCATTTGTAGCAATGTACATCACAATGTATTTAAACACGTATGCAATCGACCATGTATGGTTTAGCTTAACACGATTCTATATGACGTGTTTGGGTATTGCTACAATGGCTGTTATTATGTGGTTTTTTATGCGGAAAATGTACAATGATAAAAAGAAAAATATTGCCATACTTGCAGGTAGTTTTATACTATTTGTGGGTGCTTTAGGGTTGGTAAGAACGCAAGCACCAATTATTGGAGATGTACTTTGGATGAAAGCTATGATTCCGCATCATTCTATCGCTATTTTAACAAGTGAGCGTGCAGATATTCAAGACCCAGAGGTTAAACAATTAGCAGAAGATATCATAAAAGCACAACGCAAAGAAATTGAAGAAATGAAAGCAATGATAAAACGGTTAGAAAATGAAAAATAATAAAATAGTCATATACATAGGCTTGCTCGTATCAGGCCTGTTGTTGGGTTGGTTGCTATTTGGTGGTTCATCAAAGAAAGAAACAAGCCAAAACCAAGGTGTTGAAGCAGAAACCAATCAAATGTGGACCTGTTCTATGCATCCACAGATTATGCAGCCAGAAGCAGGCGATTGTCCTATTTGTGGTATGGATTTAATTCCTGCGGAAAGCGGAAGTGATGGCTTAATGGCAGACCAATTCAAACTAACAGAAAATGCAATGGCTTTAGCCAACATCCAAACAACTATTGTAGGTAAAGGCAATGTTGATGGCAATACCATAAAACTATCTGGAAAGATTGCTGAAAACGAAGAAGCCAATGCAGTACAGGTCAGTTATTTTTCTGGTAGAATTGAACGTTTGAATGTGAGTTTTACTGGTGAAGAAGTTCGTAAAGGCCAGCTACTAGCAACTATTTATTCACCTGAGTTGTATGCAGCACAACAAGAATTAATTACAGCAGCATCTTTAAAAGAATCACAACCAGCTTTGTATAAAGCGGTTCGCAATAAATTAAAATTATGGAAGCTCTCTGAAAATCAAATCAATCAGATTGAAGAAACTGGAAAAGTAAAAGAAAATTTTCCTGTATATGCAACTGTTTCAGGCACAGTAACAGAAAAACTAGTAGAACAAGGGGATTACGTCAAACAAGGTCAACCTTTATTAAAAATCGCCAATCTCAACACAGTTTGGGGAAACTTTGATGTGTATGAACATCAGATTGACCGCTTTAAAAAAGGACAGGAAGTGATGATAACAAGCAATGCCTATCCTAACAAAGAATACAAAGGTAAAGTCGATTTTATTGACCCAGTTTTAAACACCAAAACAAGAACAGTAACCTTGCGTGTGGTGCTAAATAATAAGGACGATGTATTTAAACCAGGCATGTTTGTGACGGCAACTATTGAAGGTAGTACAACTAACAATATGGAAGTTCTAACAATTCCAGCATCTGCTGTGTTATGGACAGGTGAGCGTTCTGTGGTGTATCTAAAAACAAATGCAGACCAACCCGTTTTTGAAATGCGTGAAGTTAAATTAGGTAATCAAATAGGCAATCAATATGAAGTTTTAGATGGAGTTTTTAATGGAAATGAAATTGTAACAAACGGAACATTTACAGTTGATGCAGCTGCACAATTAAATGGCAAGAAGTCTATGATGAATAAGGACGGTGGAAAAGTAATGACTGGTCATGAAGGACATACAATGGAAATGGAAACAATGAAGATCGATTTTAACTCAACATTAGAAAAATCTTTTCAGCCTGTTATCGATGTTTACATTGAGCTTAAAGACGCTTTAACACAGTCAAATTTAGTGTTGGCATCTAATAAAAGCGAAGCATTTAGAGAGGCGTTAGAAGCGATTCCAACTACTGATAGAGAGGAAGCTAATAATTATTGGTCTATCCTACATAAAACATCTAAAGGCATAAATGAGAACGTTAGTATTGAACATCAACGTGAACAATTTCAAATCATATCAGACAATTTAATTGCTATGGTTAAAAATTTTGATAAGGTTGACGATAAATTATTTGTTCAATTCTGTCCAATGGCAGATAATAACAATGGTGCGTATTGGTTGAGCAAAGAAGAAAAAGTAATCAATCCATATTTTGGTGACGCCATGCTAACCTGCGGTGAAGTAAAACAAGTCATAGAATAATAAAACAAGTCATAACAATTAAATTTTAAAAAAATGAAGAAAGTAATTTTGAGTGTAGCTGCAATAGCAGTATTAGGTTTCACAAGTTGTAAAAACGAAACCAAAAAAGAAACAGAAACAACAACAACTGAAATGTCTAAAGATATGGCAATGACAAATCTGTCTTTTGGTGTAAGAGGGAATTGCGGTATGTGTAAAAGCACTATCGAAAAGGCAGCTAACGGTGTAGAAGGAGTTGCAAGTGTCAATTGGGATGTCGATAAAAAGAAAATTGATGTGTCTTTTGATGATTCAAAAACTGATGCTATGGCAATTCACAAAGCAATTGCAGCTTCAGGTTACGATACGGAAAAAGTTGAAGGTGATGAAGAAGCGTATGAAGATTTACCAGGGTGTTGTAAATACGACCACGACATGATGATGAATCAATCTGGTGAAACAAAAAGTGATGACCATTCGAATCAAGACCATTAAGATTTAGTAATCTTTGTAAACACTTATTTTGAAATTATTGATTAATAACTGAAAGAGTTGAAACAGGAATTAATTTTTTAGGAATATGTCGAAATGTGTAGTTTCAAAATTTTAGACAAAATGAATATAATCCTTTTATAAATTCTTATCAGGATAAGTGCTGAATACAGACATAAAACACCTATTTTTGACACTTAATCAGAGTACACGATTACGTACACGATTTTGAGGTAAAAGTATTAAAATAGCGTAAAAACGGGGGAAAGTTTCAAGCTCATAACCCGAAGGTCACTGGTTCGAGTCCAGTTCCCGCTACAAAGAAAGCCTCTTGAGAAATCAAGAGGCTTTTGTTTTACTAAGCACGTTTTTTTTCAATAGTGTTCGCCTTCTTTTCTTTCTTTTTAGTCTCTTCTGGTGGAATGATGTACCTATGATTATCATTAAAAAACTGCTCTCGCATGGCTTCCATTCGTTTTATCATATCATCCATATTTGGAAAAGTTGACGGTGAACCACTAGAAAAGAAATTATCCTTAAAGAAGTCATCCGAAAAGAACTGTTTCATGATGGAATCGTGTTCAGTAAAACCATACATCCTTGGAGATTGAAACATGGAGAAACGGTTTTGCATTTTATTAAAAATACTATCTGCGTCTATACTTTTTAGATCTCTTGAAGATGACCAAGTATATATGGAATCATAACGAATGATATTTCCATTTTTATCAACTTCTTTGTTGACTTTCCAACTTCCTTTGGGTTCGTTAAGACTATTTTTTTCTATCTCAATTTTAGAACTTTTGTCTTTTGAGTTTTGTGCGTTGCAGCTTGTAGCTAAAATTGCTACAAACAAAAAGAGCATTACTTTTTTCATTTTATACAATTTTAAATTAAACTATCATCTATTATAATTTCAAAAAAAATGCCAATCTGTAAAGGTCTACATTTTGTCAGATAGTTTTATTTTTGCAATTGTATGAATGACAACCTTAAAAATGAATTTTTTGGTATAGGCATCCAAAATGGTAAAACACCAGAAAATCTCGGGGTGCTTTGGCGGTCTACACAAAACCTTGGAGCTAGCTTTATATTTACCATAGGTAATCGTTATGCAAAACAAGCATGTGATACACACAATGCCGTAAAATCAATGCCTTATTTTCATTATGATTCGTTTGAAGACTTTTTTAATAACCTTCCTAAAGGGGCAAGGCTAGTTGGGGTGGAGCTAACTAAAGAGGCTGAAGATTTAGAAACGTTTCATCACCCTCGACGGTGTTTATATTTATTAGGTGCAGAAGACCATGGACTATCTAACGAAGCTATAGAAAAAAGTCATTTTTTAATAAAATTTAAATCGCAACTAAGTTTAAATGTATCCGTTGCAGGAAGTATTGTGATGTACGATAGAGGAATAAACAAACCAAGGTCGTAACTTTGCAGGCATAAGAGTTATAATTATATGAGTCATAAAGCAGGTTTTGTAAATATCATCGGAAATCCTAATGTGGGGAAATCCACATTAATGAACGCTTTTATAGGTGAAAAACTGTCTATTATTACCTCAAAGGCTCAAACCACGAGACATCGCATTTTGGGGATTGTTAATGGTGAAGATTTTCAAATGATTCTGAGTGATACACCAGGAATTATTAAGCCAGCCTATCAACTTCAAGAATCCATGATGGATTTTGTGAAATCTGCTTTTGAGGATGCAGATGTGCTGATTTATATGGTTGAGATTGGTGAAAAAGAATTAAAGGATGATGCTTTTTTCAATAAGATAACGAACTCTAAAATCCCGGTTTTATTATTGTTGAATAAGATTGATACCTCTAATCAAGAACAGCTTGAAGAGCAGGCAGAATTATGGCAGCAAAAAGTGCCTAATGCAGAGTTTTTCCCAATTTCAGCTTTAGAAGGATTTAATGTACAGAATGTTTTCAATAGAATTATTGAGTTATTGCCAGAATCACCAGCATTTTATCCAAAAGACCAATTGACAGATAAGCCCGAACGTTTTTTTGTGAATGAGGCGATACGCGAAAAAATCTTAATGCACTATAAGAAAGAGATTCCTTACGCTGTAGAAGTAGATACTGAAGAATTTTTTGAAGAAGATAACATTATAAGAATGCGTTCGGTTATAATGGTAGAGCGCGAAACCCAAAAAGGGATTTTAATAGGGCATAAAGGTTCGGCGTTAAAGCGAGTCGGAGTAGAAGCCCGTAAAGACCTTGAAAAATTCTTTGGCAAGCAAGTGCATTTAGAGCTGTATGTAAAGGTCAATAAAAATTGGCGTAGCAACCAAAAGCAGCTTAGGCGTTTTGGGTATAATAAGAAGTGAAAAAGTACTAAGTATAAAGTACAAAGTGTAAGTTTTGCATTTTAATTAAACTTCAGTATTTAGCCAACAGCCAAAATCTCAAATCGTTAATCAAAAATCGTAAATTTAAAGCTACCTTTGCACCCGCTTACAGGGTATGTAAATGCAGATTAATTCTTAAGACATGGGAAATATAGTAGCAATAGTTGGCCGTCCAAACGTAGGTAAGTCCACTTTTTTTAATCGTTTAATTAAAAGAAGGGAAGCTATCGTTGATGCTGTAAGTGGTGTGACCAGAGATCGCCATTACGGAAAAAGTGATTGGAACGGTAAGGAATTTTCTTTGATTGATACTGGCGGATATGTCGTCGGGAGTGATGATATTTTTGAAGCTGAAATTGATAAACAGGTGGAGTTGGCCATTGAAGAAGCAGATGCCATTATTTTTATGGTAGATGTGGAAACAGGGATTACCGGTATGGATGAAGATGTTGCCAATCTATTACGTAAGGTAGAGAAGCCTGTTTTCCTAGCCGTTAATAAGGTGGATAACAATAAACGAGCTCAAGATGCAGTTGAATTTTACTCTTTAGGTCTTGGTGATTACTTCACTATTGCAAGTATTAACGGTAGTGGAACCGGAGATTTGCTAGATGCTTTAGTAGAAGCTTTACCGGAGCAGGAGGAGGAAGAGGAAGAAATTCTGCCAAGGTTTGCTGTAGTTGGAAGACCAAATGCGGGTAAATCATCTTTTATAAATGCTTTAATCGGTGAAGAGCGTTACATTGTTACAGATATTGCAGGTACTACAAGAGATTCTATTGATACCAAATACAACCGTTTTGGATTTGAGTTTAACTTAGTGGATACTGCAGGTATTCGACGTAAGTCCAAGGTAAAGGAGGATTTAGAATTTTATTCTGTAATGCGAAGTGTTAGAGCTATTGAACACTGCGATGTGTGTTTGGTGGTTTTAGATGCTACTCGTGGATTTGACGGACAAGTTCAAAATATATTTTGGCTCGCAGAACGTAATAGAAAAGGAATAGTCATTCTAGTGAATAAGTGGGATTTGGTGGAGAAAGAAACCAAAACTGCAAAAGAATTTGAGAACCATATTAGACAAGAAATTGCTCCATTTACAGATGTGCCAATAGTCTTTATATCAGTGCTTAATAAGCAGCGTATTTTTAAAGCGATTGAAACTGCTGTTGACGTATACAAAAACAGAACCAAGCGCATTAAGACAAGTGTTTTAAATGATACGTTACTGCCGATAATTGAAAATTATCCTCCGCCTGCTTTAAAAGGAAAGTTTGTAAAAATTAAATACATCATGCAGTTGCCAACACCTCAACCGCAGTTTGCCTTTTTTTGTAACTTACCTCAGTATGTTAAAGAACCGTATAAGCGTTACTTAGAAAATCAATTACGTGATCATTTCGATTTTACTGGTGTTCCGATAAGCGTTTACATGCGAAAAAAGTAGTATTTTTAATGCTGCTATGAAAAATAAAAACTCAATATTATTTTTGTTTTTATTTGTGTTTTCCCTTGTTGGAATAGCACAGAACCTTCCACCAGAGATAAGTGTTACAGGTAATCAGCTTTATTGCCCAATGGCACCAATACCGATTGTAACATCGGCGAGTATTTCAGATCCTGACCCAGAAGATTCGTCCCTGTCAGAGATATTTGTTCAAATTTCTGGGGGTTATCAATTAGGTGAGGACCTTTTGACTTTAGGCGGGGTTAACCCAAATATTACGGCATTATGGAGTGCGTCTGAAGGTGAACTAAATCTTAAAGGGCCTGCAACTTTTGAGGAATTTGCAACGGCTGTTGAAAATGTTTTCTTCCAGACAACTGAAACGGTTTTTACAGAGGATAGAGAGTTCTCCATTAATTTAAGTGACGGTAAATATTTACCAAGTACAGGGCATTACTATATTTTTGAAGAGGCTCCTGGTATTTCTTGGTCAGCAGCGAGAACGGCAGCAGAAAACCAGACGTATTTTGGTATCCAAGGCTACTTAGCGACATTAACATCTTTGGAAGAAGCCCAGTTTGCAGGAGAACAAACTTCTGGTACAGGTTGGATTGGTGCAACGGATGAGGAACAAGAAGGTCTTTGGAAATGGGTCACGGGACCAGAAGCAGGCACTGCTTTTTGGCAAGGTGCTGTAAATGGTACTCCTATTAATAATGCATTTTCATTTTGGAACACAGGCGAACCAAATAATTTAGGCGACGAAGATTATGCTCATATCACAGACCCTTCAATAGGTATCGATGGGTCGTGGAATGATTTGCCTTTAACCTCTAATGCCAATGATCCTTCAAACCCGTATTACCCTAAAGGCTATATTGTGGAATTTGGGGGTTTAGGTAATGAGCCAGAGTTAAATATTTCTGCGAATAGTATCGTAAGAATGCCAAGACTTGTCAGTGAAGAGTTTTCGTTTTGTGGAGGCAATAATATTACTATTTCTATAGCATCTACAACAGATGAAGTGTTTTGGTATGAATCCGAAACATCTACTACCGCTATATACTCAGGCTTTGATTTTGAGACATCACTAGACAGTACTACTACATTTTGGTTAAATCCTTACCAAGAATTTTGTTCAGAGGGCTATAATGTGAGATATCCAGTGACTATTACTATTAATCCACTTCCTGATGCAGAGGACATTACCGTTATACAATGTGATGATAACATTATGGGCGATGGTATTTCCACTTTTAATTTAAGCAATTATGATGATGCCATTACCGCAGGTATTATGGATAATAGAAGTGTTACTTATTTTTTGGATGCTTCCCTCACTTCAGAAATTGATACTACAAATTATACCAATCAATTTAATAATCAAATTGTCTATGCTAGAGTTGAAAACACCCAAACAGGTTGTATGAATTCGGCTGAGGTAACATTAAGGGTGAATAGCTCTGAAGGAAATGTAGCGGTATTGGAAATTTGTGATGATGAGCTCGAAGATGGAATAGCAACATTTGATTTGTCGGAAGTTGACAGTCAGGTTTTACAAGGGGTATCCTCAGATTATGAAACTTCATATTTTGAAACATTGAATGATGCTCAATTAGACGTGAATGAATTGCCGGCTAATTATTCGAATACAAACCCTTATAATCAAACCATTTTTGTTAGAATAAATGATGGATTTAATTGTATTGGTATTAATGAAGTAGAACTTATTGTAAGACCTTTGCCAAATCTTTTGGACAACAAAACGGTCTATTATTGTCTCAACGAATTTCCTCAAACGATACGTCTATCTGGTGGAATTGTAGATGATATACCTAATAATTATTACTACAATTGGTCAACTGGGGTGACCACAATACAAATAGAAGTCAATACCCCTGGAACCTATACAGTTGATGTCACTGAAGTCGATGGCTGTACAAACTCTAGAACAATTACTGTATTACCTTCAAGTTCTGCAGTGGTAGAGTCCATTAATATTACTGATGCCTCGGATAACAACAGTATTGAAGTACAGGTTAGTGGATCTGGAGAGTACGAATACGCTTTAAATAATCCTAATGGGCCTTTCCAAGAATCCAACACTTTTTTAAATGTGACTTCAGGGACACATACAATTTACATTAGAGATCTAAATGGATGTGCCATAACTGAAGAAGAAGTTATAGTTCTGGGCTTTCCAAAATACTTTACTCCTAACGGAGATGGAAATCACGATGTGTGGTTAATTAATGGATTGGCTTCTGATGCTTTCCAAGGCTCGATTTTAAAAATTTTCAATAGACATGGTAAGCTCTTGGAGGTTCTTTCTGCATCCAAACCGAGTTGGGATGGCACCTATAACGATAACCTTATGCCATCAGATGATTATTGGTTCTTAGTTGAACTTGCCGACGGTAGGACTATTACAGATCATTTTGCTCTAAAACGATAAGTCCTTTACTATTTTATATTTATTTTAAGAAATTTCATACGAAGTTACATTTATATTCGTTCTTTTAGTAGTTAAAATTATCCTAAACTAAAAGAATAGTTGTTTAACTATATAAATAGTTTTAGGTTTGAACCACCAATCATCAATCAATATCAATGAGAAAATTACTTTTCATTAACGTCCTGTTATTATCACTGTTTTCATTTGCACAGCAAAAATCATTTCAGATTTATGGAACTCTCGTGGCAGAGGATACAAAACAGCCTTTAGAGTCAGCAACGGTTTATTTAGAACGCGCTCAAGATAGCAGCTTAGTCACTTACACCATTTCGGATAATGAAGGAAAATTCCAACTTCAAGATAAAACTTATGACGATGCCTTAACCCTTTATGTGTCTTACGTAGGCTACCAGACGTATAAAAAGGTAATTCCTATTAACGCTGAGGAAATTAAACTGAATCAAATTACACTTAAAGTAGATAACAATGCCTTAGATGAGGTTGTTATAAAATCAAGAGCGCCAATTACCATTAAAAAAGACACTCTAGAATTTAATGTAAAGTCATTTAAGACTAAGAAAGATGCCAATGTTGAAGACTTACTAAAGCAACTGCCAGGTGTTGAAGTAGATGCCGAAGGCAATATTACGGTCAATGGTAAAAGCGTTAATAAAATTTTGGTGAATGGTAAACCGTTTTTTGGAAATGACCCAACAATTACAACCCGAAACTTAACTAAAGAACTTATTGAAAAGGTGCAGGTCACCGATACCAAAACAAAGTCCGAAGCTTTCTCTGGTGAAAAGGGAGATGATGAAAACAAGACCATTAATTTAACAATAAAAGAAGAGAATAATAAAGGTGTTTTTGGACGGCTTTCAGGTGGCGCGGGTACAGATAAACGTTATGAATATGCCGGCTTAGTTAATATTTTTGATAACGATCGACGATTTTCAGTGCTTGCAGGGGGGAATAACATCAACTCACCGGGATTTAGTTTTGGGGAGATACAGAAAATGTTTGGGAACATTACCTCAATGTCAGTAAATAGCTCAGGGGCATTTTCCGTTAATGGCCGCTCTTTTGGTGGTAGTGGACAGGGAATTATCACGTCCACTAATGCAGGAGCCAATTATGCCGATGTTATTTCCAAAGGGTTTGATGTGGCTTCAGATTATTTCTATTCTAACAGTAGTTCTGAAAATGAAAGTAAGACCGAGCGTGAAAATATTTTACCAGATTCACGATTCTTTACAAATTCTAATTCCAGAGAAACTACTGATAATAGTAATCATCGTTTTAATGCTGATTTTGATATTGAAGTCGATTCCACCTTTCTGATAAGTGTAAGACCTTCATTTAATTACGGGAATTCTACAAGAAAAACAGACCGATTTGAAGAGTCTCTAGATGACAATAGGGATTTAATAAATCAATCTACTTACGATGCCTTTTCAGAATCGAATGTAAGAAATTTTTCAAATGATTTTGATATTACAAAGCGCTTTGGTAATAATGGTGCTTTTCTAAAATTTGCGTTAGAAACAGAAATAAATACTACGGATGGTGAAAATTTTCAACGTTCGGAGACTTTAATTAGTGACCCTAATGAGGATGATATTATAAGGGACCAGTTTACGGATGATGAAGAGGACTTTAATAGTCTTCGAGTAAGTACAACGTATCGTATTCCTTTAATAGCAAAAGAATTATTTTTAGATACAAAGTTTAACTATTTAGCTGATAAACGAACAAATGTCAATTCTACATTTGATTTTAACGATGCTACACTTCAGTATGATCAATTCAATACGGATTTAAGTTCTGATTTTGTATATAAAAACAGAAGAGCAACCCCTAGTTTAGACTTAACCTATCGTAAAGATAAGTTGAGGTTGAGTTTAGAGGTTGGCTATGTGTTTAGGACGTTAGAAAATGAGGATAATTTGTTGGATGAAAATGGTGATGAAGTGCGTCCGGAGTCTGATTTAAAACGTCGATTTGAGGCTTTTGAATTTAGTGGAAACCTGAATTATCGCTTTAGTGACAAATCATCCATCTACACAGGTTACGGTTTGTCTAATATACCACCGCAATTAAGACAATTACAAGCGTTTCAAGATGTATCTAATCCATTAAACATCGTTACGGGTAATCCTAATTTAGAACCATCTAATGAATTTAGGTTATATGGAGGTTATAATAATTTCGATTGGCAAAAACGCTCTGGGTTCTTTTCTAACATCAATGTAAATGTGACTAATAATCAAGTGGTGGCAAAGACGACTGTTGACAATAATTTTGTTAGAAATACGACCTATGAAAATGTCAACGGTAATTATAGAATCAGCGGTAGTGGCTCATTCAGAAAAACCATAAAATTAGATTCCCTTCGTTCATTAAAATACAGAGTCGGTGGTAATTTTTCAACTTCTCAGAATATTAATTTCAATAATGACGTGAAGTATGCTTCAAACAATGTGAATATTGGCCCAAGTGTGGGCATTACCTTAGAGTGGAAGGATGTATTAGAATTTGCTCCGACGTATAATTTATCCTTTACTAAAACAACGTTCGACTTAGATCAGTTTAACGAGCAAAATTTTGTACAGCACAATCTAAGACTTAGAACAGCTACCTTTATGCCAAAGCATTTTGAATGGCGGAATGACATTAATTTTAATTACAATCCAAATATTGCTACAGGCTTTCAGAAAAGTGCATGGTTTTGGAACTCTACCTTGGCGTATTCTTTCTTAAAAGATAAAGCCACATTAACCTTAAAGGCTTATGATTTGTTGAACCAGAATACCAATGCGAGACGAACGGCTACGGCTGATTACATTCAAGATTCACAAAGTACGGTATTACAACGCTATTTTATGTTAAGTTTTAGTTGGAAATTCAATAGTCTAGGACCAAAAGGAAATACGGGTGATGGTAATTTTATCTTTTTTGATTAGTAAGAAGTAAGAAGTAAGAAGTAAGAAGTCTACTATTTTTTAAACATTTAAATCACCAACCGCCTGAAGCTCCACCGCCGCCAAAGCTACCTCCGCCGAAACCACCACCAAATCCTCCGCCAGAGCTGCCTCCAAAACCACCAAACCCACCTGAAGAAGACCCTTTAGAGTAACTGCCGCGCCCCATATTGCTTAAAATAATAGCATCTAATAAGCTTGTGCCTCCACCATTAGAACCTCCACTATTTCCACCACCACGACGATTTTTAGAGATGGCAATGATTATAATTATGAAGAAAATAAAGAGTATAAAAAAGACGGCTACAGGAAAATCGGAATTAGAATTATGTTGTCGCGTGCCTTGATACGCACCAGTAAGGACTTCAAAAATGGCATCCGTCCCACGATTAAGACCACCATAGTAGTCGTTACGCTTAAAATAAGGGATGATGTCTCTTTCAATAATACGTCTGCTTAAGGCATCCGTTAAATAGCCTTCAATACCTTTACCTGTATTGATACCGATCTTTCGATCTTCATAAGCTAATAAAACAAAGATGCCATTATCTTCTTTGGCCTGTCCGATACCCCATTGTTCTGCCCATTGTGCCCCGAGATAGTTAATGTACTCTCCTTCGGTAGAGTTAATAATGGCGACAACAATTTGGGTAGAAGTTGTGTCTGAATATCTTACGAGTTTATCTTCCAGATTTTTCTTTTCAGAAGTAGAAAGTAAATTTATATAATCGTAAATACTGGTTTGTTCCTCTGGTTTTGGGGGAATTTCATATTGCCCATAACTTGTAAACACACTCGAAATACAAACCAAGAATACAACTTGAAATACAATGTGCTTAAGTCTTAACATTAGCCTTTAGAAATAGAATTATCTAATTCATCAATATCGTCATGTGTCCAAGGGAAATGTTTGGAGAGTGCTTCCCCAGCATTTTCAATACCCTCGATTAAACCGTTTGCAAAATGTCCTTTTTTAAAATGTGAAGCAATTACATCCCTTGTAGAATTCCAAAAGGTTTCACCGACGATGTCATTAATACCTTTGTCGCCATAGATTACAAATTCTCGTTTATTTACAGCAACATAAATTAAGACTCCATTTTGGTCTCTGGTATTGTCCATTTTTAAGACATGAAAGACTTCCATAGCATGCTCTAAGGTATTACCCTCACAGGTAGATTCGATATGTACACGTATTTCACCAGAGGTGTTTTTTTCAGCCTTTCGAATGGCTTCAACAATATTCTGTTCTTCTTTGGCGGTTAAAAAGTCTTCAAGGGCTGACATGGTCTAGTTGAAATCAAATTCAACATCAGGAGCATTTTCACTACCTGCTTCAGCTTTATAATATGCTTTTTCATCAAAACCTAGGAATCCTGCAACAAGCTTTGTTGGCATTTTACGAACGTAAGAATTATAAGGCTCTACAGCCTCGTTATACCGGTCTCTTGCTATATTGATTCGGTTTTCAGTGCCTTCTAATTGACTCTGTAGCTCTAAAAAATTCTGATTAGCCTTTATTCTGGATAGCGTTCAACGGTAACTAATAAACTCTTTAAAGCTCCAGTAAGACCACCTTGTACTTCATTAAATTGTGCTAATTGTTCTGGAGTAATATTGTTTGGATCAATATTTATTGAAGTCGCTTTAGCTCTTGCATTAATCACAGCTTCGAGTGTGCTTTTTTCAAAATCAGCCGCTCCTTGTACCGTTTTAACCAAGTTACCTATTAAGTCATTTCGTCTTTGGTAACTACTTTCAACATTACCCCATTCCTTGGTAACACTTTCTTCTAATTCAACAGCAGTATTATTGACGTTGAATCCCCAAAAAATGACGATGACAACAAGTGCAATTGGTATAATCCACTTTTTCATAAGTTCTAAGTTTAAAGTTCTTTTTTGATTTTAATGAGTTGCGCCTTGATGTTTTCTAACTTTTCTATGATTTCAAAAGTACTTAAGGCTTGTTTTTTTTCTTCTTTAAGATGAGTCTTAGCACCGTCTAAGGTAAACCCACGTTCTTTGACCAAATGGTAAATAAACTTCAGGTTTTTTATATCCTCAGGAGTGAATTTTCGATTGCCTTTGGCATTCTTCTTTGGTTTTAAAACATCAAATTCCTTTTCCCAAAAGCGAATCAATGATGTATTTACTTTAAATGCCTTGGCAACTTCACCAATACCGTAATAACGTTTTTCAGGTAAGTCTACGTGCATATTAATCGAGAGATTGGTTTTCTAAAGATGCTTTTTCCAATAACTCATTAAACTCTTTAGCCGATAAATTGCCATAGTAGAAGTTTATTGGATTAATACGTTCTTCGTCCTTAAAAATTTCATAGTGTAAGTGGGGAGCTTCCGAACGGCCTGTACTACCTACAAAACCTATTAAATCACCGCGCTTTACACGTTGATTGACCCTTACATTGTATTTGTATAGGTGCGCATATAAAGACACATAACCATAACCATGATCTATCCTAATGTGTTTTCCGTATCCTGTCGAGCTGTTATCAGCGCGTTTTACAATACCATCACCTGTGGCATAAATTGGAGTACCACGAGGGGCTGTAAAATCCATCCCATAATGAAACTTCCTTACTTTAGTAAAAGGGTCTGTTCTATACCCATACCCAGAAGCCATACGGGTTAAGTTTTCGTTATTGACAGGTTGAATGGCGGGAATAGCCTCTAAAAATTGTTCTTTATCTTCGGCGAGTATCTTTATTTCATCCAAAGATTTTGATTGTACAACTATGGCCTTTTCTATGATGTCTAACTTTTTGTTAGTCTCTGCAATGAGTTTGGAATTGTCATAACCTTCGTATTTTTTATAACGGTTTACACCACCAAAACCTGCTCTTCGTTGCTCTTCAGGTATTGGATTTGCTTCAAAATACAGACGATAAATAGCATTGTCTCGCTCCTCTACATTTTCAAGTGCTGCTAATGCGTCTTCCATACGTTTGTCTAACAACTCATACTGAAACTTTAAATTCTCATTTTCCCTAACGAGTTGACGTTCTTTTGGGGATTCAAAAAAGTTACTCGCAATAATGACAAAAAAGAAAGCAAATAGGGCAGCCGCTAAAAGAAAGACAACAGCATATTTAAAAGTGGTACGTTTCTTTCGCTCTATCTTTCTATAGGATAGCGTTTCAGAATCATAATAATATTTTACCTTACCCATATAGTTATTTATACTATTTTTGCTGCTAAATAGCACTATTTGTGCTTATTTTTTACTTGCAAAGCTATCAAAGATAAAAATTGTTTTGCAATAAATAGAAATTATAAAAATTAGCTTTTATTACGCAATATGAAGTCTCAAGAAATACGCGATAAATTTTTAAGTTTTTTCGAAAGCAAACAACATACTATTGTGCCTTCTGCTCCAATGGTGTTGAAAGATGACCCTACCTTGATGTTTGTGAACTCGGGCATGGCACCTTTTAAAGAGTATTTTTTAGGGAACAGTACACCAAAAAGTAATCGGCTAACGGATTCCCAAAAGTGTTTGCGGGTCTCTGGTAAGCATAATGATTTGGAAGAAGTCGGCTATGATACGTATCACCATACCTTATTTGAAATGCTGGGGAACTGGAGTTTTGGTGACCCTGACGGCCAAAGCCAAAATGGCGTAGGTGGTTATTTTAAAAAAGAAGCTATTGCTTGGGCTTGGGAATTATTGACCGAAGTTTATAACATTGATAAGAATATTCTTTACGTTACCGTATTTGAAGGTGACAAAGAGGATAATACACCTATGGACCAAGAAGCCTACGACTTTTGGAAAGCTATTGTGCCTGAGGATCGGATTTTAATGGGTAATAAAAAGGATAATTTCTGGGAGATGGGAGATCAAGGGCCTTGTGGACCTTGTAGCGAAATCCATGTTGATATTAGACCTGAAGCAGATAAGAAAAAAGTAGATGGAAAATCATTAGTTAATGAAGACCACCCTCAAGTAGTAGAAATCTGGAATTTGGTCTTTATGCAATACAATCGTAAGGCTGATGGAACCTTAGAGAACTTACCAGCAAAACATATAGATACGGGTATGGGGTTTGAGCGTCTATGTATGGTCTTGCAAGGGGTTCAATCTAATTATGATACGGATGTTTTTACTCCATTAATTAGAGAAATTGAAACGATTACCAATACAGATTATGGTAAGGATGAAAAGTCGGATGTTGCAATTCGAGTAATTTCGGATCATGTTAGGGCGGTTGCTTTTTCAATCGCCGATGGACAACTGCCTAGTAATAATGGCGCTGGTTATGTAATACGCCGTATTTTAAGACGTGCCGTTCGTTATGGATTTACATTTTTAGATAAGAAAGAGCCGTTTATTTATCGATTGGTTGATGTTTTGGTAAAGAAAATGGGCAAAGCATTCCCTGAACTGAAATCACAAAAACAACTCATTGAAAATGTTATTAAGGAAGAGGAAACATCATTTTTAAGAACCTTGGATCAGGGTCTGTTATTATTAGATAAGATGATTTCTGACGTTAAGTCAAAAGAAATTTCTGGTGACAAGGTGTTTGAATTAAAAGATACATATGGTTTTCCTGAAGATTTAACTGAATTAATTCTTCGTGAAAAGGGATTTACATACAACAAAGAGGACTTCAAACAAAAGCTTAAAGAACAACAAGAAAGAGGTAAGCAGGCATCGGCATTAAAATCTGATGACTGGACAGTCCTAAAAGAGGATGAAGTTGAAGAATTTATTGGTTATGATGCGTTATCGGCTGATGTTAAAATTACCCGATACCGGAAGGTGACTTCAAAAAAAGATGGAGAATTATATCAACTTGTTTTTAATCTCACTCCGTTCTATGCAGAAGGTGGTGGGCAAGTTGGTGATAAAGGCTATTTGGAAGACAGACACGGAAATGTTGTTTATATACTAGACACTAAAAAAGAGAGTAATGTTATTATTCACTTTGCAAAGGAGCTTCCAGAACATCTTAATGAAACTTTTAGGGCGGTTGTAGATGCTAAACAACGTCGCAGAACAGAGTGTAACCATACGGCAACACACTTATTACATCAGGCACTTAGAGAGGTGTTAGGTACCCATGTTGAGCAAAAAGGATCTGCAGTACATTCAAAATATTTACGATTCGATTTTTCTCATTTTTCAAAATTAACCAGAGAAGAACTCAGAGACGTTGAAGATTTTGTCAATGCACGTATTGAAGGTAAATTACCGCTAGAGGAATTTAGGAATATCCCGATCCAAGAGGCATTAGATAAAGGAGCATTAGCATTGTTTGGTGAAAAATATGGTGATACTGTAAGAGCGGTGAAGTTTGGTCAATCCATGGAGCTTTGTGGCGGAACACATGTTGATAATACTGCTGATTTATGGCATTTTAAGATTGTGTCTGAAGGTGCAGTTGCTTCAGGGGTAAGACGTATTGAAGCCATTACCAGTGATGCAGTCAAGGATTTTTATTTTGAAAATAACCGCGCCTATTTTGAAATGAAAGACCTACTGAATGCTCAAGAGCCGGTAAAAGCATTACAAAGTTTACAGGAAGAAAATGCCGAATTAAAAAAGCAGGTTGATTCTTTATTAAAGGATAAAGCTAAAAATTTAAAAGGTGATCTTGTTGGTGAATTAGAAGATATCAACGGTGTTAACTTCTTAGCCAAAAAAGTTGATTTGGATATGTCTGGTATTAAAGATTTATCTTTTGAATTAGGGAGTCAGTTCGAAAATGTGTTTTTACTATTTGGGACCGAACAAAATGGTAAAGCTATGCTATCTTGTTACATTTCTAAGGATGTTGTAGCTAGTAAAGGGCTTAATGCTGGCACTATTGTCAGAGAACTTGGTAAGTTCATCCAAGGTGGTGGTGGTGGACAACCTTTTTATGCGACTGCAGGAGGTAAAAATCCTGATGGAATTTCGAAGGCTTTAGAGCAGGCAAAATCATACTTGAATTAATTTTTAGGTGAAACTTCAAACCAAAATACCAATAGAGAAAGAAAAGTATAATCAAATCGATTATAATTCAAACGTTGTTTTATTGGGTTCTTGTTTTGCTGAAAATGTAGGTGAGAAGTTTGACTATTTTAAGTTTAAAAGTGCTGTAAATCCGTTTGGTATTCTATTTCATCCCTTAGCCATTGAAAGTCTTATTACGCGGGCAATCAATAGCGACTATTACGAAACTTCAGAAGTGCAAGCTGTGAATGAGCATTATGTATGTTATGATGCACATTCTAGAATGAATACTACTGAACCTTCAGATTTGGTGTTAAAATTAAATTCAGCATTAGATCAAACTTTGGAGCAACTTCAAGATGCGACTCATGTTATTATAACTTTAGGAACTAGTTGGGTTTATAGACATATTGCTAATGATGCCATTGTGGCGAATTGCCACAAAGTGCCACAAAAGGAATTTTTAAAAGAACTTCTTTCGGTGGATGAAATAAAGGCCTCACTCCAGGCTATAGTAAGTTTGGTTAGGGCTATTAACTCTAAATTGAGTTTTATTTTTACGGTATCACCAATTAGGCATATAAAAGATGGTTTTGTAGAAAATACATTGAGCAAGTCGCATTTAGTTTCGGCTATACATCAGGTTGTTGACATTAGGCATCAGTTGTATTATTTTCCATCTTATGAAATTATGATGGACGAACTGAGGGACTATCGCTTCTACAAGGACGATATGGTTCATCCTTCAAAACAGGCTATAGATTATATTTGGGAGCGATTTGTTGATTGTTGGGTTACAGAAGATACATTGCCTACCATGAAAGAAATTGATGCCATTCAAAAAGGACTTTCTCATAGATCGAGTAAGGTTGAGGGTTTGGAAAATGTAAAATTTCAAAAGCAACTACTGTCAAAAATTGAATCAATAACAGCTAAGTTTCCTCACATTATATTTAATTAAATTTAAAATGAAACCTAATGAAAATGAATTGGTTAAGTTTGATTTAAACCTTGTTGTTACACTTTGTCTTTTTTACTTGCAATTTGTCGAAAAAAAACATAATGCAAATATCTACATGTTATATTTATAATGCTATTAATCAATTTCATTAAAAAGCATTGATCTTTGATCCTAAGGACTGAGTTTGGTGCTTTTTTTGTTTTTAGGGATTAACCTCAACGCTCTTGGGAACTAAAACAGAATAATCACCACCATTTCGTATTACGTCCCTTACAATTGAAGAAGAAATATAAGAGGTTTTTGCAGCTGTTAGGAGAAAGACCGTTTCAATTTTAGATAATTTTCTATTGGTATGCGCAATGGCTTTTTCAAACTCAAAGTCTGCAGGATTTCGCAATCCTCTAAGGATAAATTTAGCATCCACTTCTTCACAGAAATCTATAGTTAAACCTTCGTAAGTCATTACTTTTACTTTCGGTTGGTCTTTAAACGCTTCTTCAATAAAACGCCGCCGTTCATCAATAGAAAACATATACTTTTTATCGGCGTTAACACCAATGGCAATAATAACTTCATCAAACAACTTTACTCCGCGTTTAATAATGTCGTAGTGGCCTAATGTTATTGGATCAAAGGAACCAGGAAAGAGTGCGCGTTTCATTTATATCCTTTTAATTTCATAAATTATTTTATCTAAATATTGTTTTTTTAATTGCGATTTCTCGAAACTTACAGTCACATCTTCCCAGTTGTCTGCTTCATCCAAATATTTAGTTTTGCGATACTTTAATGCGCTATAAGTGGCATCAATTTCTCGATTTAATGATATGTTATATTTATTCATTTTGAATTCAATAGAATCATTTTCAATATTAATAATTTTCATGAGTGTAAATTCGCCATGAGCCTGTTCAATAAAATAAATATCATCTACTTTAGGGTCATTTATGTACTCTGCACTTTCACTACTAGTTTCAGCACAAGAAGTTACTCCAATCAAAGTAAATATTAATACCGATTTCAAGAATTGGAAGGTGTTCATAATTAATAGGTTAAGATTTGTAAGTCAAAGATAACTAATTATTTTTCAAAGCCTCTTCAATACCATTTGAGAACAAATCGACAAGGCTAATGCCCGCTTTGGCAGCTTGTTGGGGTAGAATACTTTCCTTGGTTAACCCAGGTACGGTATTTATTTCTAGCAAATGAGGTTCGTCATTTTTAAAAATAAATTCACTTCGAGAAAACCCAGTGAGACCCAATGTTTCATATATTTTTTTAGCTTGAGCTTTGACTTTATTTTCGTAATCTTTTGAAATTCTGGCAGGGGTAATTTCTTGTGATTGTCCTAAATACTTTGCCTCGTAATCAAAAAAATCATTTTCAGAAACGATCTCTGTTATCGGTAGCACTATGACTTCCCCCTTATACGAAATAACACCAACAGAGACTTCTGTACCATCTAAAAATTCTTCAATAATTATCTGTGTATCTTCTTTAAATGAGATATCAATTGCCGTTTTTAAATCTTCTTTTTTATAGACTTTAGAAATGCCATAACTGCTACCAGCTCTATTTGCTTTTACAAAACATGGCAAGCCTACTTTTGTAATAATAGCTTCTTCGTCGATAACCTCTCCCAGATTGAGGTAAAAACTTTCAGCAGTTTTAATGCCAAAGGGTTTTAATGTAGCTAACAAGTCACGCTTATTAAAAGTTAGTGCTGCTTGATACATAGAGCAACCAGTTATGGGAATATTCAAAAGGTTAAAATAGGCTTGCATATAACCATCTTCGCCTGGGGAACCGTGTATGGCATTAAAAACACAGTCAAAGGAAATAGGCTGACCATCAATAACAGTGGTAAAGTTGTCTTTGTTTATGGGATATTCATTTCCACTTTCATCAACATAAACCCATTTATCTTTAAAAATATGAATAGAATAAGGATTGTATTTAGACCTATCTAACATATTATAAACAACAGCTCCACTTTTAAGTGAAATTTGGTATTCGCTAGAATAACCACCCATTAGTATTGCAATATTTTTTTTCATAAATCAAGAAAAAACCGATAATGTAAATGTATCATTTATTTTATTTTTGAAATAACATCGATTTATAAATTATCAACGTACTTATAATGCACATACGTATTAATAATTATATACGTTAAAATGATTAGTTTTGTCCTTTACCTATTTTAATTTATGAGTTTTGTAAAATTTTTGACCAGTAAAGTCTTTTTAAAGCAGCTTGGTCTTGCGATTGTTGCCGTTTTAGTCTTTTGTTTTTTTGCGTTAAAATGGCTAGATATTACTACCAACAAGGGAGAATTCAAAGTTGTTCCCGACCTTAAGGGAAAATCTTTAAATACTGTGCAGATTGAGCTAAAGGACCGTGATTTGGTTATGGAAATACAAGATTCTGCAAACTATAATCCCGATTACCCAAAATATTCTGTTATAGAACAAGACCCTGTTGCAGGTGCACAAGTCAAGGAAAACCGAAAAATTTATTTAACATTAAACCCGTCAGGTTATAGAAAAGTAGCTGTACCTAATATTGTAAATAGAACATTTAGACAAGCGAAACCAACACTAGAGGCACTTCAGTTTGAAGTTGGTAAAACCACCTACGTCGATAATATTGGCAAGGATATAGTATTGTCTATGTCTCACGATGGAAAGAAACTTTCTGAAGGAGATATGCTGCCGTTGACGTCTAAAATAGACTTAGTATTAGGAAACGGAAACAGACCTTCTTCTAATTAATATGAAAGCGCAGCCCGATTTCGATAATGAGGATGAAGATCTTTATGAGCACTATGCTTTTAAGGTAGAAAAGGGGCAGCAGCCACTTCGTATTGATAAATACCTCATGAATTTTATTGAGAATGCTACTCGAAATAAAATACAGGTAGCAGCTAAAGATGGTAGTATCTATGTTAACGATAGTCCAGTAAAATCCAATTACAAGGTTAAACCTCATGATGTTATTTCTGTAAAATTTGAACATCCACCACATGAACATCTACTTGTTGGTGAGGATATTGATATTGATGTCGTTTATGAAGATGATGATCTCTTAGTTGTCAACAAACCTGCAGGAATGGTAGTACATCCGGGTCATGGTAATTATTCTGGAACCTTAATCAACGGGTTGATTTTTCATTTTGAAAACCTGCCAAATAATTCAAGCAATAGGCCTGGCTTAGTACATCGAATTGATAAAGATACCAGCGGTTTACTCGTGGTGGCTAAAACAGAACATGCCATGAATCACTTGTCGAATCAGTTTGCGGAGAAAACCTCAAAACGAGAATATGTCGCTTTGGTTTGGGGTAATGTTGAACACGAAGAAGGTACGGTTGAAGGAAATATTGGTCGCCATCCCAAAAACAGATTACAAAATACGGTATTTGAAGGTGATGATGCCTACAAAGGAAAACCTGCGGTAACCCATTATAAGATTATTGAACGTTTGGGGTATGTCACTTTATTAAGTTGTAAGCTCGAAACCGGACGGACGCATCAAATTAGAGTCCACATGAAACACATTGGGCACACTTTGTTCAATGATGAGCGTTACGGTGGCGAACGCATTTTAAAAGGGACGACTTTTTCTAAATACAAGCAGTTTGTAGATAATTGTTTCAAGGTTTTGCCGCGCCAGGCACTACATGCTAAAACATTAGGTTTTGAACACCCAACAACGGGAGAGTTTATGAATTTTACTTCAGAAATACCTGAGGACATGTCTCAGTGTATCGAAAAATGGAGACACTACGCAAAGCATCAAGAAAATCTATAGTAGCATAAATAATTATTGCTGCACTTGTTTAGGAATTTAGCTTCTTCGTCGTAAATTTGAGTGTAAAAAGAAGCGAGTTATGAAGTTAGTTTTATCCCCAGCAAAGTCCTTGGATTTTGAAAGTCAATTACCAACAACTAAATCCACAGAGAGTTGTTTTTTGGCTGAAGCAGAACGTCTAAATAAATTACTGAAGAAGAAATCTGCAAAAAGCTTATCAAAGCTTATGAAGATTTCGGACAATCTCGGGCAATTGAATTATGAACGCAATCAAGAATGGGAATTGCCCTTTACAAAAGACAATGCAAGGCAAGCATTATATGCATTTAGTGGTGATGTTTATAGAGGTATAGATGCGTATTCAATTGACACAAAGAGACTAGATAAGGTACAAGACACTGTTAGAATTATTTCCGGACTATATGGAATTTTAAAACCCTTGGATTTAATTCAGCCATATCGTTTGGAAATGGGTACAAAAATGCCGGTTGGTAAAAACAAAAATCTCTATGAGTTTTGGAAAAAGAAAGTGACACTAGCTTTAAATGAAGAATTGGAAGACGATGAAATATTCTTGAATTTAGCGAGTAACGAATACTTTAAGGCTATAGATACCAAAGCACTTAAAGTGCCGGTTATTACTGCAAATTTCAAAGATTTTAAAAATGGGGAATACAAAACCATAATGACCTATGCAAAACTAGCAAGAGGTTTTATGACACGGTACATCATTGACACTGATGCCAAAACCCTTGAAGATTTAAAAGGTTTTAATTACGAAAACTACGGCTTTAGCGAAGAGTTATCTTCGGATAAAGATTTAGTGTTTACGCGCTAGTGGTTTAGCTTTTTGCCTTTTTATTGACATTGATTTTGTCTTCAGTACGCACACGCTTTTTTATGCGCGGGCGTCTTACTCCAAAAGTGCCTCTGTGTATTTTACCACGTTTTGTTTTTTTATCTCCTTTTCCCATGATTTAAACTTTTGTTTTAGAATATACTAAATTGTAGAGAATATTTCAAGATTTATGTTTCTACACAAGCATCCTTACGAGCCATTTATACATAATGACACTAAAAAATTAATTGTTGGTACTCTGCCACCTCCAAGATTTTCAACAGGAGATCTATTAGAAAAAGATGTGGATTTTTGTTATGGTAGTTATTACAATTCACTTTGGTTGTTTATTGACAAGATTCATAATCTCAATTTGCGCTACGATAATTCCCAAGAAGCTATTGAGGAACGAAAACAGTTTTTAATAGAACATAAAATAGGAGTTTGTGATATTGTTGAAAGTGCCGAGCGTGAAAAGATAGATGCTTCGGATTTAGGTATGAAAAACATTAAACTCAGGGATGTTGTTGGCTACCTAAAACAACACCCAAGTATAGATACCATTTTATTTACGGGTGGAAATAGTAAAAATGGCCCAGAATACTTTTTTAGAAGACATTTGAAGGAATACAATCTAAAACTCAAACTGGTGAATAATGAAGTGCCAAGGATTCATGAATTCACACTTTGTCATTCTGAACGAGGGTTGAGGCTCTCGAAACCCGATTCAGGATATCCAAGAACCATAAAAACCGTTTCAATAACATCTGGCTCTGGCGCGGCAAATATTTCAATAAGTCGATTACCACTTTATAAAAAGATGAAATCTAAAAACCCAGAATTCAACACGTTTGATTTTAGGGTGATGCAATACCGTGAATTTATCTAATGATTTAGTTTGTAATCTAACCGACCTTATTTCCTGTATGTCAAAAAAATCAGATAACTCTTTTAAAGACCCCTTAAAAGCCTATCAGAATTTCCTTTTCTAAATCCGTTCAATGGACAACTGAGTATATTCAAAACGTATATAAAATTCATTATCCACAAAATATATAATGAAATATTAAGGATTACATCGATTTAATATGCATTTCATAGAAAATATGAACTAATTCAATGATTTTATTCAAAATACCGAAACTGCCCCTCCCATAATTGCGTAAGTATTTGTGAATGTAAATATTAATTAAAATTAAATCCAATGAAAAATTTAAAAAATTACGTATTGGTTGGCGCTTTTGTAGTGGCCACCCTTTTTGTTATTGCTGCGGATCACATTGACGCTCCGGCTGTCACTGGGACTAGAAGTGATATCACAGATCTTTATGCCTTTCAGGCTGAAAACCCAGAAAACTTAGTGTTTGTTGCCAATGTGCAAGGCTTATTGAGCCCTAAGAGTACCAATAGTGCCCATTTTGATCAAGATGTTTTGATTGAGTTCAATATCGATACCGATGGTGATGCTATTGAGGATTTAGTCATCCAAGCTGCTCCAAGAGGAAACAGAATGTTTTTTAGAGGGCCAATTGTCCCTGACCAAACAGGAACTGTAACGACTTACAATCCAGCAAATGGAACCGATGTAAACTCTGTAATTATTACAAAGTATGGTGACGAAGCAATAATTGAGAATGCAGACGGCATGAGCTTTTTTGCAGGACCAAGAGATGACCCTTTCTTTTTTGATTTTGCACAGTACACAGCTATTTTAGCTGGCGATGCTACATCTTTTAGAGAAGAAGGTGTAGATACTTTTGCAGGTACAAATGTATTGTCTGTAGTGGTTGAGGTTCCTAAAGATATGTTAGGTGACTCTGATGGTGACATAAATGTATGGGTAGAAACTAAAAGAAAACAATAATAAAATAAATACGAGATATTATGAAAACTATAAAATATATTTTGGGAATGGCTGTGATTGCTTCGCTATTTCTCAATTGTAACAAAGACGAAGCATACGAAACAAACGCAACTGAGGCTAACTTCTCAGCAAGAGGTAATTCTGATCCTTTTAGTGGTAACACATGGGTGCAAGAAGACCAAATGGCTAGACCAGCTGTAAATACGGTATTTGTATCCTCAGGGAGTAAAGATGCATTTAATGTCACAGTTCCTTCAGAGCAAGGAGCAGCATTTCAGCAAATGTTTCAGAATAATTTAATGGCATTAAGCCCAGCGTTTAACGGACCAGAAGACACCAATGCTCTTGGTTTGGATGCTGCAACGTTTAGTACTGTATTAGCTACAGATGTATTAACAGTTGCTAAAACTGGTACAACCACATTTTTTGATGGTGTAAATGTTTTAACAGGAAGAACTTTAGCGGATGATGTTATATCTGTTGAGCTACTATTAATTTTTGGTGGTGAAGACGGGACTGAGTTTCCAGGATTATCAGATGATAATGTTGATGCCAATGATAAAGAATTCTTGACATCATTTCCATATTTAGCTTCTCCTTGGTAGAAGTTGTAATTAATCCAATAAAAAAGACCAGCAATTGCTGGTCTTTTTTTGTTTAATTTAGATCAACTTACTTTTTGTTTTGTTGATCTTTAATTGTTTTCTCATCGATATCAAATTCATTGGTGTTTTGATTAACATTTCCCGTTAAATTTGTCGGATTTTTCTGTTCTTTAGTTCGTTTAAATTTTCTTTTATCTTCTGTAACTCCCATAGTCGTTTAAATTTTAAGATTCCTTATAAACTAATGAAAAGTAGTGTAAATCATTCACAAAATCTATATAAAATCTAGCGTTAGCTTGTTAATAATTCTTAAATGAGCCCTTTTTGCAACTATACCTTTACATAATGAGGTGAGATGCGTAGAATTAGTCTATAATCATTAATGTAATGTGTAATTAAGCCGTAACTTTGCGGCATAAACAAGGTGATAATTAAAAGACAATAGTCATCTTAACTAAAAAAGATGTATGTCATTTAAATCATTGGGTTTGTCAGAACCTATATTGCGCGCTATAAGTAAAAAAGGGTATGAAGAACCGTCACCAATTCAGGCAAAAGCCATTCCCCCAATTTTAGAAGGAAAAGATGTGTTAGCTTCAGCACAAACAGGGACTGGTAAAACAGCAGGTTTTACGTTACCACTATTGCATTATCTTTCTGAAAACCCTAAAGAAAAATTCAGGCCAATTAGAGCACTTATTTTAACACCTACACGAGAACTTGCAGCTCAGGTTCACGCTAATGTTAAAGACTATAGTGAATTTTTAAATATACGAAGTACGGTGATTTTTGGTGGAGTAAATCAGAAACCTCAAGTGGCGACAATCAGAAGGGGCGTTGATATATTAATTGCTACACCAGGACGGTTACTCGACCTAGAAAGTCAGGGAGCGTTGTCCTTAAAGCGTGTTGAGGTTTTAATTTTAGACGAAGCTGACCGAATGCTCGATATGGGTTTTTTACGTGATATTGAACGCATCATGAAACTGATGCCCAAAAAGCGTCAGAATCTGATGTTTTCTGCTACATTCTCAAAAGACATCAAGAAGTTAGCCTATTCAATTCTAAACAATCCTGTACAAGTTGAAGCAACACCAGAGAATACAGCTGTTGAGGTTATAAATCAAACAGTATATCGTGTTGCTAAAGCAAAAAAAACGGATCTTATTATTAAGCTTATTGCTGAAGGTAATTGGAAACAAGTTTTGGTGTTTACCCGAACGAAACATGGGGCCAATCGCTTAACTAAAAAAATGATCAGTGCAGGTATTACGGCGGCGGCTATACACGGTAACAAAAGCCAAGGTGCAAGGACAAAAGCTTTAGATGGATTCAAAAAAGGAAGAATAAGGGTTTTAGTCGCTACGGATATTGCTGCTCGTGGTTTGGACATTCCCCTTTTACCACATGTTATCAATTTTGAATTGCCTAATATTTCTGAAGATTATGTACATAGAATAGGTAGGACTGGTAGAGCAGGGGCTTCTGGTGAAGCGATATCCTTAGTGAGTGCTGATGAAACTACGTTTTTAAGGGATATCGAAAAATTAATCGATCAAAAAATTGAGATAAAAATTCTTGAAGGATTTGAACCAGATCCTAATGCTTCAACAGAACCTATAAAACAAGGTCAAGGTGGACGCCGAAATTCTAATCCTCGCGGAAAAAGTAAGAGTAAAAATTCAGGGCAACGACGCCGGAGACGAAATAATTAGAAAACTTTTCATCTAACCAAGTATTGTTTTAACAAATTTATCTATGGTTTCAGTGCCTTTAGCTGAGAGATGCTTAATAAAAGCACTTCCAATTATAGCACCCTTACCGTATTTTGTTGCCTGATTGAACGTTTCTTCGTTTGAAATTCCAAACCCGATTACTTGAGGATTTTTCAAATTCATATCAGAAATACGTTTAAAATAATTAGTTTGTTCATTACCAAAACCAGTCTTAGCTCCCGTTGTACTGGCAGAACTGACCATATAAATAAACCCATTTGAAATAGAATCGATATAATGAATACGCTCATCAGATGTTTGAGGTGTGATTAAAAAGACATTGATAAGGCCATAACTTTCAAAAATAGTCTTGTACTCGGAATGATATACATCCACTGGTAAGTCTGGTATAATTAATCCATCAATACCAATGCTTTGACACTTTTTGCAAAAGTCTTCAACTCCGTATTGTAAAATAGGGTTAAAATATCCCATAATAATTAATGGAATTGAAACAGTTTTTCGAATGTCTTTCAATTGATTAAAAAGTATTTCGCTCGTCATACCATTTTTAAGAGCTTTGGTAGAACTTTCTTGTATTGTTGGCCCATCAGCAAGTGGGTCACTAAATGGTAGGCCAATTTCAATCATATCCACTCCGTTTTTTTCTAAATCTTCAATGATAGATACAGTATCATTAAGCTGAGGAAATCCTGCTGTAAAATATATGGACAAAAGCTTTTTGTCTTCTTTTAGTTTTTGGTTAATTCTATTCATGTCTTTGGTTTCGTCACCCTGAATTTATTTCAGAAACTTATTAATTAATCTTCTTTTTTGTTAGATACAGAATCAAGTTCAGCATTCGGCCTAAAGCCCGAAATAATCAATATAATTCTGTAAATCCTTATCACCACGCCCCGATAGACTGATGACGACAACATCGCTTGGTTCAAAAGTTTTATGTTCAAAAATGGCCAAAGCATGGCTTGTTTCAATGGCAGGAATAATACCCTCCAGTTGTGCCAATTCCAATCCCGCTGTCATCGCTTCATCGTCAGTTGCTGAGTAGAATTCACCGCGCCCAGTTTTATATAAATGCGAATGTAGTGGGCCAACTCCGGGATAGTCTAATCCAGCAGAAATAGAATATGGCTCAGTAATTTGTCCATCTTTAGTTTGCATTAATAAGGTTTTGCAACCATGTATAATGCCTTCTTTGCCAAGAACGGACGTTGCAGCACTTTCACCAGAATTGATTCCTTTTCCTGCTGCTTCTACAGCAATAATACCTACTTTTTCATTATCAAGAAATTGGTAATACGTTCCAGCAGCATTACTACCACCACCGATACATGCTACAACATAATCAGGGTAGTTACGACCTTCTTTTTCTTTGAGTTGCCATTCGATTTCCTCTGAAATAATAGCTTGAAATCGTGTCACCATATCAGGATAGGGGTGAGGTCCAATAGCAGAACCAATAATGTAATGCGTGTCCACAGGGTTATTAATCCAATCTCTAATGGCTTCATTTGTGGCATCCTTGAGTGTTCTGCTACCAGATAATGCCGGTACAACTTTAGCACCTAGCATTTTCATTCGCGCAACGTTTGGTGCCTGTCGAGCAATATCAATTTCGCCCATATAAACAATACACTCAATTCCCATTAAAGCGCAGACAGTTGCAGTAGCCACACCATGTTGCCCAGCTCCAGTCTCGGCAATAATTCTGTTTTTGCCTAATCGCTTAGCCATTAGAATTTGCCCAATGGTATTGTTGACTTTATGCGCACCTGTATGATTGAGATCTTCTCGCTTTAAATAGACTTTTGTGTTGTATTTTTCTGAAAGACGTTTAGCGTAATATAACGGGGAAGGGCGACCAACATAATCCTTTAGCAGTTGATGAAACTCTTCTTGGAAAGAGGGTTCTGCCATAACTTTTAGATAATTCTGTCGTAATTCTTCAACATTGGGGTAGAGCATTTCTGGTATAAATGCTCCACCAAATTCGCCGTAGTAGCCTTTTTCGTTGATGTTGTATGTTTCTTTCATAATCTTTTGTCATTCCTGCTTGGTCGCTGAGGATACTCGAAGCGCAGACAGGAATCTACTTGTTTCTGTATTAATGTGGATTCCGCATCACGTGTGGAATGACAGTGTTTGTTTAAACTTTTCTAATGCTTCTATATTTTTTAATCCTGGTTCTGTTTCAAATTTACTGTTAACATCTAAGGCGTAACAATATTTAGATTCCTGCTTACGCAGGAATGACAGAACGTTGTCAACTTCGTTCAACCCAATGCCTCCACTTAAAAAGTACGGCTTAGTTGAAGGATAATCTTTTAAGATCTCCCAGTTGAATTTGTACCCATTTCCTCCAGGTAATTTTCCCTTTGTGTCAAACAAAAAGTAATCACAGACATCTTCATAGTCACTCAATACAGTAAAGTCAAAATTATCTTTTATTGAAAATACTTTTATGATTTCTTTGTTCGTTGCTTTCAATATGCGACAATATTCTGGTGTTTCATGTCCATGAAGTTGCACAGCATCTAATCGGTATCTTTCAATATGGTTGACAATAGATTCTATTTGTTCATCTACAAAAACACCAACTTTTTTAATCGAATCTGGTAGAGTAGGCATTTCTCCTTCAAAATGACGTGAAGACTTTTCATAAAATATAAAGCCAAGGTAGTCGGGCTGCAATTGTGCAACCTCAGCTGTATTATATTTCATTCCGCAGACTTTTAACTTCATATTTCTAAAGTCTTAATAAAATCTTGAGCACTCTTACCTGGATTATCAGTCTTCATAAAATTTTCACCAATCAAAAAACCTTTATATCCATAAGGTTGTAATTCTTTTATGGCTTCAACCGAGCTGATGCCACTCTCAGACACCTTTACAAATTCATCAGGAATCTTTTTACTTAACTCTTTTGAAGTATCAAGACTCACTGAAAATGTTTTTAAATTTCTATTGTTAACCCCTAACATATCTAGTGATGGCATCAGAGATTTGTTTAATTCTTCTTCATTATGAACTTCTAAAAGCACATCCATTTGAAGTTGTTTAGCCAATTCTGAAAATTGCTTTATTTCATCTCTTGATAAAATTGCTGCAATCAATAAAATAACATCTGCTCCATAAGATTTTGCTTCAAGAATTTGATACTCATTGATGATGAATTCTTTCCTTAAAAGAGGCAATTGACAACTGGCTCTTGCTAAAATTAAATCATCTAAAGACCCTCCAAAATATTTGCTATCTGTTAATACGGACATACCACATACACCAGCACTTTCATAACCCGAAGCAACATCTTGCACATTTAAACTCTGATTAATAACTGCTTTTGAAGGTGATCGTCTCTTATGTTCAGCAATAATACCTGATTGGCTTGCTCTCAAATTATTTACGAGAGAATTGGTTTGCCTTCCAAACAAAACGGAACTCTCTAATTGTTTTATGGGAATTAGCGATTGACGTAAATCAACTTCTTTGCGTTTATCAGCTACTATTTTATCTAAAATGTTCATGTTCATTTCCTACGTAGGCAGGAATCTTTTTAATTTGTTTGTTTCTATTTGTTCATTTTGTCTTAATATAAAACGAACCAAAAAATCACGATCAAAATTAGGAAATTGCTAAAGCACCACTCACTCTCAGAACTTCGTTCTTTCGTTCATTATTTCTGAATTTTGATGATTCCGACTTTGTCGGAAAATAGGACTTCCCCTAAAATAAAAATGTTTAATAGTATTTATCCTATTGTTTTTTATCAATTACTGTGAACTGCAACTGAATATTGCTTACTTATTTATTACTCAATTCAATCAATTTATCCATACTCTTTTTCGCTCTGCCACCTAATAAGGATTCTTTTGCCATCTCAAATCCTTCTTGGTGGCTGATCTGTTTTGATGTTGCTATGGCTAACCCTGCATTGGCACATACCACGTTATTTTGTGGTTCAGTCCCATTGCCCGAAATGATATTCACAAAAATTGATGCGGCTTCTTCAACAGTGTTGCCTCCAAAAATATCGGATTGCTTTATTTGAGGAATGTTTAAGTCTTCAGGTGAAAAAAGCGTTTCAGATTGGTTAGAAATTACTTTGGTTTTTCCTGTTAAGGAAATCTCATCGTAACCATCTAATGCGTGCACAACGGCATAATTCTTATCTGTTTCTTGGTATAAATACCCATACAATCTCAATAATTCTAAATTAAACACACCAACCATCTGGTTTGGAGGAAAGGCCGGATTTACCATAGGTCCCAGCATATTAAAAAATGTTTTTACTCCTAACTCTCTTCGTATTGGGGCTACATTTTTCATTGCTGGATGAAACAACGGTGCATGTAGTACACAAATTCCGGTTTGGTCAATGCATCGCTCCAGAAAATCATGGTCGTTAGAGAATTTGATGCCCAAGAATTCCATAACGTTTGAAGAGCCACAAGCTGATGACACTCCATAGTTACCATGTTTAGCCACATTGACACCAGCACCAGCTGTTACAAATGAAGATAAGGTGGAAATATTAAACGTGTTTTTTCCATCTCCACCTGTTCCACATAAATCAATAGGGTTATAATCCTTTAAATCTACGGCTAAACACAACTCCAGTAAGGCATCTCTGAATCCTTTTAATTCTTCGAGCGTAATGCTTCTCATCATATACACTGTAAGAAAAGATGCAATTTGACTCTGATTGTATTTTCCATTCGAAATATTGACCAGGACATTCTTAGCTTCCTCAGCAGAAATACTTTCTTGATTAATTAATCTGTTTAAAATCTCTTTCATACTTATGAATTAATCCAGTTTTTCAAAATTTGTTTTCCGTTTGGGGTAAGAACAGATTCCGGATGATATTGTACACCTTTTACATCAAATACCTTATGTCTTAAGGACATCACCTGACCATTTGAGTCGAATGATGTCGCTTCTAAATCTTCTGGAAGATTAGGGTTTACTACCCACGAATGGTAGCGTCCAACTTCAAAAGTTTTATCCATGTCGTTGAATAAACTTTCATCATTAACAGAAACTGTCACGTTAGTTGATACCCCATGATACACAGTTTCTATATTTTGTAAACTACCGCCAAAAACTTCACCAATGGCCTGTTGACCTAGGCATACTCCTAAAATACTTTTTGTAGGCGCATACTCGGCTATGATAGCTTTTAGAAGTCCGGCTTCATCTGGTATTCCTGGGCCTGGCGACAGTACAATTTTATCGAATTCAGCAACTTCTTCCAGCGTTAATTTGTCGTTACGTTTCACGGTGACCTCACAGCCCAAATCTTCTAAATAGTGAACGAGATTATAGGTAAAACTGTCGTAATTATCTATGACTAAAACTTTTTTCATAGTTATATGTCTTCTGCCATTGTAATGGCTTTGGTTAATGCTCCTAATTTATTGTAAACCTCCTGTAATTCACTTTCGGGGTTTGATTTGGCCACGATTCCGGCTCCAGCTTGCCAGAATAGCTTATGGTTTTTACTGAGGAAAGTACGAATCATGATGGCGTGGTTGAAATTACCTTCAAAATCCATAAACCCGATAGCACCACCATAAAAGCTTCTGCTTGTTTTTTCATATTTTTCAATAAGCTGCATCGCCATGTGTTTTGGTGCTCCGCTTAATGTCCCTGCTGGGAATGTGTCTGCTACAACTTGCATGGTATTTGTGTCTTTGTTGACGCTGCCAGTGACTTTACTCACTAAATGGATGACATGAGAAAAAAACTGTACTTCCCTGTATGTTTCTACCTTGACATTATTTCCATGGCGGCTCAAATCATTTCTCGCTAAGTCCACCAACATAACGTGTTCGCTGTTCTCTTTATCGTCTTTCACTAGGTCTTCAGCGGACTGTGCATCTTTAGCGTCATCACCTGTGCGTCTAAATGTACCGGCAATGGGGTGGATTTCAGCTTTACCTTTACTTACAATAAGTTGGGCTTCAGGGGAACTGCCAAAAATTTTGTAATTCCCATAATCGAAATAGAACAAATAAGGAGAAGGATTTATGCTTCTCAAGGCCCGATACACATTAAATTCATCTCCTTTAAAGTCTTGTGAAAAACGTTTAGAAAGCACTAATTGAAAAACATCTCCACGACCACAATGTTTTTTCGCAAGTTCAACGTGCTTTTTATACTCGTCATCCGTAAGGTTAGACACAATATCTCCTTTAGAACCAAATCTGTAAGTGCCATATTGCTTGTTCTGAATAACCTGAGCTATGGTCTCAACATTTGAAACTCCATCTAGGGTATGTGAAAAAATATAAGCTTCATTTTTAAAATGACTGATAGCAATGACATTCTGATATACGGCATAATAGATTTCAGGAATTTCTATTGAATTGCCCTTTTTTGAAATTTCAATGTCCTCAAAATATTTTACAGCATCATAATTGGTATACCCGAATATACCGTTGGTGATGAATTTAAAATGTTCTTCTAGGTCAGAACTAAAGCGTGTTGAAAATTGATGGATGCTTTCTGTAACATTGTCTGAAGAAGCTTTATCAGTGACTGTTTCGCCATCAGGTAATTTTTGAGTAATAGTATCATTTACAACCTTGATAGAGGCAATTGGGTTACAGCAGATGTACGAAAAACTATTGTCATTGGCACGATAGTCACTATTTTCTAAAAGAATGCTATTAGGAAATGTATCTCGTATTTTTAAATAGATATTTACAGGCGTAATATGGTCTGCCAACATCTTTTTGTAATCTGTTTTTAATTTAAAATGCGTCATTAATTCTTTGTATCAATTTCTCTAATCGTTAGTTAGAATAAAAAAAGGCTTGTCGTGAATGACAAGCCTTTACTATGTTTAAACTACACAATGGACTATTTCACGAACGTTTCGTTTGCGAATGACCACCACCATGTATTATGTCCTTTTGTTTTCATTGAAGGCCAAATATAGAAATGAATAATTTGATTTCAAACTTATTTGCGTAAAAAAATGTTCCCGCTTCAATTATTTCTAATCTCAACGGGAACTGTAGATCTAAATGTTGCTATTAACCAATGTTTACTTAGAACTTAAGGGTTACATTTAGATCAAATTCATCATAAATGGCTTTATCCTTTAAATTGTCAAAAAAGCTACTTGAACCATATTTAACATCATATTTTGCACGATCTACTTTTAATGCAGCAGTTGCTATATTGCCATTAACTGCCATTGTAAAAGAAATCGGGTTGGTGATGCCTTTAATAGTAAGGTCTCCTGTAACGTCGTAAGAATCCCCATTTTTTGTTGCTTTGTTAATGACAAACTTAGCTTCAGGATGCTTTTCAACACCGAAAAAATCATCAGATTTTAAATGTCCTTCTAATTTTGCTTTACCACCTCCGCTAAGGTCAGTAACCGTAATACTTGTCATATCGATTACAAAAGAGCCACCAGTTAAGTTTTCATCATCAAAGTTGAGATGCCCACTTTTTAAGGAAATTGTGCCTTCATGTTCACCAGTCACTTTATAACCGTTCCAGACTATTTTACTTTCATCAACATTGACGGGAACATCTTTTAATAAGCTAAAAGACATAAATAATAGTGCTAAAATGGCAATGATTCCTAGTTTCGAATTCTTTTTCATATTTAAAAATTTAGTTTAGATAATAATATATTGAGTTGTTCTAGTTCTTTTTTGCTGAGGTTTTGGGTAACATTTTGCTCAGCCTGATCTATTAAAGGATCTAATGTCTTTAAAATTGCTAAGCCTTCATCTGTAATGGAAATATCTACTTTACGTCGATTGGTTTCGCATGTTTGTCGTTGTACAAAATCTTTCTTTATCAATTTATCTACCAAGCGCGTAGTGTTACTCATTTTACTGACCATACGATCTTGAATATCTTGTAAATTAATCGGTTGCCCTTTTTGTCCTCTTAAAATCCGTAGCACATTAAATTGTTCTATGGATAAATCAAAGGGTTTTAAAGCAGATAGTAATTCATCTTTAATACCATTGTTAGAGTAGAAGACACGAATGACTGTTGCTTTTGACAAAGGGATAGATTTACTGGTTTTTAATACCTCTTCTAATTGCTTCATGTACAATTGTTGTATATACAAATGTAAGTTTTAATTTAATGGTTTTACATTAATGTTATGTTAAACTTCAATGATGTTTAATTCTGATGCTTAATTTTAAGTTATGAAATATATGTGCTTTATAATAGTTGCAGTTTTAATGTCTTGTAAGTCGGATAAGAATAACGAAAAGACAGAAAAAGAGATAATGCCAGAAATGGCAGTAACCTCAGAGCAAGATATTGAGCTCGACATCTATGATTTTGAAGGCCTAAAACCATTTTTTAATAAAGATGATGATAAAATTTATGTCATCAATTTTTGGGCAACTTGGTGTGCCCCTTGTGTAAAAGAACTACCTTATTTTGAAAAATTAAATGCAGAGTATTCCAACAAAGGAGTGGAACTACTTTTGGTAAGCCTAGATTTTCCAAGACAATATGATACAAAACTAAAGCCATTTTTAAAAGAAAAGCAGTTGACGTCTAAAGTGGTTGTTCTTGATGATGTGGATGCAAATACGTGGATACCTGCTGTAGATGAGGAGTGGTCTGGTGCTATACCAGCAACATATATTTACAAGGGTGATAAAAGCCAGTTTTATGAAGGCTCATTGACCTATGAAGAACTTGAAACCGAAATACAACAATTTTTAAATTAAATTAATTATGAAAACACTAAAACTTTTATCAGCATTTGTGCTGATGCTTACATTAACCGCATTTACAGTTTCCGATAGGGGGGACGGGTACAAAGTAGGGGATATAGCTACCGATTTTTCATTAGAGAATATCGATGGTAATATGGTATCTCTTTCAGATTACAATGACGCCAAAGGTTTCATTGTCATTTTTACTTGTAATACGTGTCCTTATGCTGTAGAATACGAAGATCGTATTATAGAACTTGATAAAAAATATGCTTCGCAAGGGTATCCTGTCATTGCTATAATGCCTAATAACACTGATGTTAAACCAGGCGATAATATGGAGGCGATGAAAGCTCGTGCAAAAGCAAAAGGATTTACCTTTCCTTATTTAATGGACAAAGGTCAAAAGATTTATCCACAGTATGGAGCTACAAAAACTCCACACGTTTATGTTTTACAGAAAACTAAAAAAGGAAATGAAGTAAAATACATAGGTGCAATTGATGACAATTACAAAGATGCTTCTTTAGTAAAAACCAAGTATGTTGAAAACGCAGTTGATGCACTGATGAAGGGTAAAGAAGTTCCTGAAAAAGAAACAAGAGCAATAGGCTGCTCTATAAAAGTTTAGTATTTTTTTAAATGTTAAAATTTTAATCCGAGGTGTAACACTTCGGATTTTTTTACGTCTATTTTATAAGGAAATGTTAATTTTGTTCAACCAAATTTCCTTTAAATGGCAGATTTATCCCAAATTGATTGGACAAAGCAGCTTGAGAATGACTCTAATGCTGTAATTTTAGATGTAAGAACACAGGATGAAGTGGATGAGGGTATGATACCTAATGCACTTCACATTGATATTTATGGAGGCCAAGAGTTTATAGACAAAGTCGAAGCTCTAGATGCGTCCAAAAACTATTATGTGTATTGCAGATCAGGAAATAGAAGTGGACAAGCTTGTGCTATCCTAAATCAATTAGGCTTTGAAAACGCCTATAATTTGAATGGTGGAATAAATGAATGGGAAGGCGAGCTTATAACCCCATAACACATTAAAAGTATGTTTAAAAAAATTAATCTTTTGGCTTTAGTCGTTGTTTTTGCTTTAACAAGTTGTTTAAGCAATGGTAATCCCGCAGAAGTAAAAGTTGTCACCGCTGAAGAAATGCAAGACATTTTAGAGTTAGAAGATGTGCAATTGGTAGATGTCCGTACTCCAGATGAATTTGCTGCTGAACATATAGAAAATGCTCAGAACATTGATTTTAAGTCTCCAACGTTTGAAGAAGATATTACGAAGCTCGATAAAGACAAGCCTGTAGTATTGTATTGCAAGTCTGGTGGTCGTAGTGCCAAATGCGTTAAAAAACTAGAAGAAGCAGGCTTTAAAAAAATCTACGATTTAAAAGGGGGTATTTCTAAATGGAAGTATGCTACTGATACTAAGGAACAAGGCGCTCCTTAACTCTATAGCCAGACATAAGTTCTGGTTTTCTTTTTATTACTTAAAATCTTAATCTTTTTATAAATTAGACCGTAGTTTTCACTTATTATCTACACAAAAATTACATTTGTGATTTAACGCCTAATTTATGAAGATTAAATCCGCTTACCTACTCAGCATATTTTTTACATTTTTCTTTAGTCTAAGTTTTGCTCAAATACTTGAGCCTGTTAAATGGACTCATAGTGTTGAGAAGCTCTCTGATACAGAATACCAGCTGATTTTTGAAGCATCTATTGATGAAGGATGGTACGTATATTCACAAGAAGAACCAGATGGATTAGGACCGTTGCCTACATATTTTGAATATTCTGAACAAGAGAATAATTACAAGCTAATTGGCACAACAACTGAACCTAATGTGGCTCCAAAATTTGACAAAGTTTTTGAGTTGGATTTGAAAAAATTTGAAAATGAAGCTGAATTTGTTCAAAAGATAGCACTGATTAATTCAGAGCTTAATTTAATTGAGGTAAGAGTAGATTATCAGACGTGTAATGATGAAAAATGTATCCCTATGGATTATGTTTTTAATATCTCCTTAGATGGATCTGAAGTTGAATTAGAAGCTGTTGAGATTGATGAAAGAAGTAAAGCATTGTCCGCTGCCTTGGATTTGGGTGTTACTGGCTGGGATAATTTTGAATCTACAGATAAAGTAGAGCAAAAGAGCAATTTCGGGATTTTTCTATTAGGATTTTTGGGAGGTTTAATTGCATTATTGACTCCTTGTGTATTCCCAATGATTCCCTTAACGGTTTCTTTTTTCACAAAAAGTTCAGGCGATAATAAAAAAGGTATTTTCAACTCCATTTTATATGGCTTTTTTATCTTTTTAATTTACGCTTTACTTAGTCTTCCATTTCATTTAATAGACACATTAGACCCAGAAATTCTGAATAATATCTCAACAAATGTGACGCTCAATATTATCTTTTTCCTGATTTTTATTGCTTTTGCATTTTCGTTTTTTGGATACTATGAATTGACTTTGCCAGCGTCTTGGAGCAATGCTTTAGATAGTAAAGCCAACAAAATAGGAGGATTTATCGGCATCTTTTTTATGGCATTAACATTAGCTATTGTGTCCTTTTCCTGTACTGGACCAATACTAGGAACTTTGTTGGGTAGCTCATTAACGGCTGATGGAGGAGCAACACAATTGTCACTAGGAATGAGTGGTTTTGGTCTGGCATTAGCCTTGCCGTTTACATTGTTTGCCATGTTTCCAAAGTGGTTGAATTCATTACCTAAATCTGGTGGATGGTTGAATACTGTTAAGGTTGTTCTTGGCTTTATTGAACTAGGTTTAGCATTAAAATTCTTGTCTAACGCAGATTTAGTAGAACATTGGGGACTTTTAAAACGCGAAATATTTATTGGACTTTGGATACTTATTGGGATCGGATTGGTACTCTATTTATTCGGTAAGATTAAATTCCCGCATGATGGGCCGCTTAAAAAATTGGGAGGTTTCAGAATTACTACAGCCATCTTATTCTTGGCGTTTGTCCTTTATTTAATTCCGGGAGTGACCAATACTAAATATGCCAACCTTAAATTATTGAGTGGTTTTCCACCACCTTTGTTCTATAGTGTTTATGAAAAATCTTCTGAATGCCCATTAGATCTCAATTGTTATAAAACGATTGAAGAAGGTCTTGAAGCTGCTAAATTAGAAAATAAGCCTATTATGCTCGATTTTACGGGATGGGCATGTGTCAATTGCCGTAAAATGGAAGAGCAGGTGTGGAGTACTTCTAAAGTCTATGATATACTGAGTGATGAATACATTATCATTTCATTGTATGTTGATGATAAAACGTTGTTGCCAAAAGCCGAACAATTTCAATACTTAAGACCATCGGGGACAGTAAAGGACATTGAGACTATTGGTAATAAATGGGCAACGTTGCAGACCAAGAATTTTAAAAATAATTCCCAACCGTACTATGTGTTGGTCAATCATGATATGGAATTGCTAAACGCTACTAGAGCATACACGCCAAATGCAGGGACCTATTATCAATGGTTATTAGAAGGTTTAGGGAATTTTAATACGGTTAAATTTTAAAATACACCTCTTCAAAAGGAATTCTAAATCGTGGACCGTAAATGCCTTTGTCATCTCGGATACCGCAACCAATGATCATATTTATCTCTGCACCTCTGGGTAAATTTAAAATCTGTTTAACCCGTAACGTATCGCTACCTTCCATGGGGCAAGTATCATAGCCAATAGCTGCCATACTTATCATAAAATTTTCTGCTGCCAACCCTGCACTTTTATGCGCCACAATACGCATATCGCTTTCCCTGGCTTGACGGTAAATAGGTTTAAACAATCCAACAATTTGGAATATAAAATATTTGATATAGCCTAAAATCCCCAAAAAATCTATGTAAACAGTTGGGATCAACTTACTGTAATAGTTGGTGGCCATTTTCTTCCGTTTCTCTTCACGCTCAGTTAGGTTTGGTTTGCTATATACTCTTTTCAGAAATTCGATATTTGCTTTGGCACGTTGTCGCCATAAATCTTTTCGTGTAACAATGACAACGAGCTGTTGCGCCGTTTTAGCTGCATTTTGCCCAAAGCAAGCGTATGCCATTTTTTTTAAAATAGTATCATCAGTGATATGATAGAATTCCCAAAGTTGTAGATTGCTGCTCGTTGGTGCCAAAGACGCATTATACAAGCACTGTTTTACTTTTTCGGTATCGATGGGTTGGTCTTTGTAAACTCGGGTTGAGCGGCGATAAGCTATAGCTTCGGTAACGGTTTTTTCCATTTTAGAAAATTAATGGAAAATAAAAGCTTACACAAAGAGAAGCTGATATAATTTATCACCAACTACATAACCAAGGCTTAGCACAAGCGGATACCCAATAAATAACCAGAGGTAATCAAAAGCAGAGATGATTTTAAAAGCTGACCATCCTTGACTTGATAACATTTCAATAAAGTCGTACCATGACTTTAATCCAAGTTTAATAATTAAACCATTTGCTAAAACAGCTGTGATGAGGATGCAAAGGCCAATGAGATAGAGTCTAACCATGATAGTGTTAAAAATAATCGGTTTTAGGGCAATTCTTAATAGTTAAGGGACTTAATTTTACCTAAAATAATATTAAAATTATGGAAAAACTTTTAAGAATCATTGGTGCGGCTTGGGGAGCAAAGAAAATTGGTGGAGGAAAATGTGGGTGTTTCGGAACTATTATCGTGTTTTTAATCCTCTATTGGTTATTGGGTTATGTGTTTAAGGTGTTTTGAGAGTTTTACTTTCAAAATCTACCTTATACTAATCGCTTATTCCTAAAAGCAATTCCCGAACCTGTTTTAAGATACCTTTCAAAATCATAGGCTTTTTGCTTGTTTTCAAACTGTGTTAAACATATTAATGTAACAGGTAATCTATTTTTAGTATAATGAACCTCCCCTTTGTTATGTGATTTTAATCTGTTTTCAACATTTGTAGTATAACCAGTATAATAGGTGTTATCAGAGCATTTTAAAATATAAACAGTATATGGTAACCTCATAAAGTTTGATTTATTTAAATTTATGAATTTTTGTGGACACGTCCACCGAAGCTCTTGTCATAAATAATAATTGAACTGTAAAAATTAATAAGCCCTACTTCGCTTTTCGTTTCCTCAAAGCTTCGTAGGGCAAAGGTGGAGTCGGAGAGAATCGAACTCTCGTCCAAACAAGTAACCAAAGCGCTTTCTACATGTGTATTCTTTTATTGTTTTTTCGATGTTAAGCTGGCAAAAGACAACCTACTCAACACTTATCTTCTAAATCTCGAAAGGGTAACAAAGCACTACCCAATCTTGGTTAATTTTTACGATGCCTCTAATAAGAACGCCACTAACCAGGGCTTTCTGGAGACATTTAGCCTTCCTACCTAGTAGGAACTAGCACAATCTTACTATAATTCAGATTACGCAGCTAAAGCGTAGTTATTCTCGCCGTTTAAAAGTTTGACTCAGCCTTTTACGTGTATCAAAGTCATTACACGACATGCTTACGATTTAATTAATCTCGCTGTCAAAACCAGTCGACCCCAATTAAATTGATAAGATGGCGAAGTTACAAAAAAAGTTGTGCAACCTCTTAATTCCATTTATTTTCGTGCAAAATCTATTCCATTCTATTTTATTGGAAAAAATGTCATATTTAAGTATTGAGAATTATGAAATTTGCTATCATAAAAGAACGTAAAAGTCCACCTGATCGTCGTGTGGTATTCTCACCAGAAAAATTGGCTGAGGCCAGAAAGCAATTTCCGGATGCTGAATTTGTGGTGGAATCTTCAGATATTCGAATTTTTTCTGATGAAGCCTATTCTAAATTGGGTTTTGAGGTCACTGATGATGTCTCGGATTGTGATGTGATGATTGGAGTGAAGGAAGTGCCTATAGAACACCTTATTCCCAATAAAAAATATTTTTTCTTTTCACATACAATAAAAAAACAACCGTATAATAGAGACTTACTAAAAGCCATTCTAAACAACAATATTGAATTGTATGACCACGAAACCATAGTAAAACAGAATGGAGCACGATTGATTGGCTTTGGAAGATATGCTGGTCTTGTTGGTGCCTATAACGGTTTAAGGGCTTTAGGGCTTAGAGATCATTTATTTGAATTACCAAAGGTTGAAACACTATCGGATTTAAATGAGGTGAAATCTGAATTGGATAAAATAACGATTCCCAACATCAAAATTTTATTATCAGGCACAGGTAAGGTTGCAAAAGGTGCTAAGGAAATTTTAGACCATTTGAAAATTAAAGAAGTCAGCGACGCTCTATATTTAACCTCAGAGTTTTCTGAGCCTGTGTATTGTTTGGTGGATGTTATGGAATATGCTAAAAGAACTGATGGTAAAGTGGGTAATAGATCTGAGTTTTATAAGGACCCTTCGGGATATGAAAGTAATTTTATGCCTTATGCTAAACAAACAGATTACTTTATAGCAGGTCATTTCTATGGAAATAACGCACCGTATTTGTTTACAAGAGCCGATGCTAAGCATCCAGATTTTAAAATAAATTTAGTGGCTGATATTTCGTGCGATATTGATGGACCTGTAGCGAGTACAGTCCGTCCTTCAACCATTGCTAAGCCTTTTTATGGTTACGACCCCAGTACGGAATCTGAAGTTCCTTTTGATGCCAAGGATGCCATTACGGTTATGGCTGTGGATAACTTGCCATGTGAGCTTCCCAAAGATGCCAGCGAAGGTTTTGGGGATTCCTTTTTAGAGTATGTGATTCCTTCATTTTTTAATGCTGACAAAGACGGCATTTTAAAGCGTGCTAAGATTACCGAAAATGGTAACTTGACTAAGCGTTTTAGTTACCTTCAGGGCTTTGTGGATGGGAGGGAATAATCTAATTTTATTAGGAAATCTTATATTGTTTTATCGCTTAAGAGTGAAATGGCCAAAATGTGTGTTCCCGTTAGATCTTACTACTTTAAACCAATAGTCTGATGTAGGCATTGGTGTACCATTATAATTTCCATCCCAACCTCTATCGTAGAATAACATTGTATGTAATAGTTTTCCGTACCTATCATATATCTCAATTTCTATGTCTTCATCTCTTGCAGAATTGATAACCTTCCAAAGGTCATTAACTCCATCTCCATTTGGGGTGAAGAATTTATCATAATAAAGCAAAAATAACGTCTCGCTTTCGGTTACTTGAAGGCAGTTAGCATCTCTTACATAAACACGATAGTCATCAAGAGGTAAGTTTCCAAAAATATTAGAAGGTTGATAATTGATTCCATCAATGGAGTATTCATAAACTCCTTGGCTTTCCATAATTACTTCAATAGAATTCTGTTCAGAACTCCAGTCAATAACATTTATTTCACCAATAACAGGAAGCCCAACATCTCCTTCTTTCACAGTAATATTTTTTGTAGACTCACAGGTAAAATCACCAAAATCTTTTATAACACTTAAAATATACAAACCAGGAGTATCAATACTTATAGATTGAGTTGTCTCGCCAGTAGACCATTCGTAACTAATAAAACCATCAGGAGCATTTAAATCTATTGGTTTTTTGTTGCAGATATATTGTATATCGGGCATATCGATTTCTATAAACTCTGGTGTAACAATTTTAAAACTATCAATTGTGTAGCATGTTGAATTAATCAAATTTTCAACTCTTACCCAAATAAATGTTGAACCGATATCTGGCGTAAAATCTATGATTTCATTACTACTCAATAATGCGTCCGATTCTGAGAAATAATAACCTACCCTGAATACACTTGAATCTAATCCATTTAAAATATCTGTATCATAATTATTCAATATTAGTGTAACATCCTGAGAACATTCATAAATATCATTTGGCGATGCAATTGTTGGTGAGGCGTAAATTGTAATTTCATCGGAATCAGAATAAGCCAGATTTCCTCTATCATCATACACCTCGACAGAAACAATATATGTACCATAATCGGCATATGTGTGCAGTATATTAGACCCTTCTGCGATTGTACCATCTCCCAAATCCCAATTATAAGTTGCTCCTACAAGAGATGTTTCATAGTTAAATTCTGTAGTTTCCCCTTCGCAGATATTGGCAAATGAAATGCCTTCGGGATACTTTGGTGATAAAAATGTTGGTAAATCCAATAAATTATCACCGCTTAGACCTAGAACATTAACTCTATAATTACAATCTTCACCTAAGGAGTTAGGGTTATTTATAGCGCCTATAAAGGATTCACCTCTCTGATTGCTAAATATAGTTCCATCTGGGCCTCTTTTTAAATATGGGTAAGTGGCATTTTCTGTTGTTACATCATATCTAGGTGGAATATTTTCAAGGTCAGATATATCATATTGTTGAATACCTGAATTGAAATACGTTGTATAAAGAACCTTACTATTTGATGAAAACTCAATACCTGTAAAAGGTCCAGAATCAATTGTTTCGTCTATTTCTTCCTCTTCGTATATTAAGTCTAATTTACCTGTTAAGTCATCAAATTTAAGTAAGAACAATTTTCTCAAAAGAGGAAAACCAGCAGCAATTAACTCGTTATTCGGTGATATTTCCATTACACCATAATTCCCAGCATTCCCATCAAAAAAATCAACACCCTCTGTAGAGGTAATCGGTGATGTAGAGATGCCATTTTCTGTTATTAAGAAAGAGTGGTAAACACGATTACGAAGACATATTAACCATACGTCCTTACCATTGGCATGTCTTGCTGTGACCATGTGTTGTCCAACATCGTTTGCCATTAAAATATGAGTTTTATTCGGTACTAACCCTCCCAATCCATTATCTAAAGACATATCGACAAGTGTGTAGCTTAATCTTTTTTTAAGACCATCTTGGATAGTTATAAAGACATAATAGCGATTAGGGTTACCTGGATCTCTTGCAATAGCTGCTTGTGATTCCCAAAAAGCATACTCATCAGTTGGTGAATTTAGCATGTTTTGATGTAATCTATTCTTAAATATCCTACCGTCAGAATAGAACATAAGGTTACCATCTTGATCATTTGCACATATAATATTATCTGGACCTTCTATAATACCAAAAGCTATCCTTCTTTCGATGGTGTTATCTCCAAGACTAGAATAGTTGTTGCCATCAAATTGCATTCCTGCGAGCATTCCAAAATACCATTGATTTCTTTCCTTTTGGGCATATACGCAACAAAAAAACAATGAAATGGTTAGTAATAATATGGTTTTGCGCATTTAAGGTGATCTTCGTTTATATGCTACTAAATTTGAATATGATTAATATCAATAAAGAAATAAAAATATAGTAAATATTATATATTTAATTAATTCATGGTTGTGATGTAATTTTGTTAGGTTAACTGTTTTAATGCAAAAATTATACCTAAAATATTAATATTTAGGAAACTAAAATTTTAGAGATATAAGATTGTTCAATTTTTTACTCTATAATGAGTTGATATAAAAAAAACGAAATACAGAAACAATCCAAATCCAAAAGTAAAAAGCCAAACTTCAATATTTTCGTAAGGAGCTATGAAAATTACCAGTATATCAGAAATTAAATGCTGTGGCTGACTTATTATTTCCCAAGAATTGTAACGTAGATATCTTCCAAGATATACTCCAAAAGCAGAAAGAAATATTAGTATAAAAGTTACTGTATTTAATGGGATAGATTTAAAGTGCTTCTTAAGAATATTTTGCATATCTATTAATGATAAATAGAAGAGAACAAGCCCCGATAGAGAAAAAGACAGAAGAACAATAATATCTAACCAGAGTAGATGTGTGTTAGCAACTCTAAGGTGTAAAAAATCTGTGATAATGTATGGAGCATTGGGTAGAAACAGTAGCCAGATTATAAACCAAAGTACAAGCTTGTAATGTTTTAGGGACTTGGTATTGATGTACATGGTTATGGCATAAGGAATAATGGCTAAGAAAATGTTCCATACTAAAAAGAGGTAGAAAAACGATTTATTCAATTTTACCCGAATCATAAGAATAATAAGGCTAAAAGTTAGCGCACTTGTGATTATGGATAAGGTTTTGAACTTTGTTTTTATTATTGATTTTAGTGTTTCCATAGTTTGTATTCTATAATTAGTACGGTGCAAATTCCAAGTGTGTAGGCAAGGAGATCAGCAAATTGAAATGTAGTTCCTAAAACAAGTTTGGCTAGAGAATTATCTTCAAGATTCATCCATTTAATGAGGGAGAAGTATTGGACTGCCTCTATACTAAATGCGATGAATAAACTTATGATAGCTGTAGCTTTTACGCTAATATCAGTAAAAGATTTAATGAATGTATAAACTAAAATCACCGCAATAAAGTCTCCAAAAGTATGCCTTATAAACCCTGTTTTTAAGTACAATGCAATACTGATTTCTATAATTAATAAAACACAAGAAATGATAAGGTATGTTTTGTTGAGTTTAAGTTTCATAATTGTATTATGCTATTATCAGTGCTATAATAAAATAAAAAATAGCTATTGGTATATTTAATAATATTCGACCTAAAACTTTGAATAATCGCATTCTAAAACGGCTATAAACTATGGCAGCTGAAATAATAAGTACAACGATTAAAGCATTCCAAATAAATCCATAGTAAACAAATAATTCAGTTAACCTTAATGTTAATTTAAAATTTGGGAAGCACATTGTCCATATAAATAGAACACTCCCAAGACTAAGACTGATTGCAGCAGTATAGCGTCCAATTTTATCAAGAAGTTTTATTAATTTCATTATGACCAAGATTAGGTTAAAAGAGGTTTCCTAAGAAGTATCCAGCTCTGTCATTTCGAGCGTAGTCGAGAAAGTTAAGAAATTGAATTTCAATACAATTCGACTACGCTCAATGTGATAGAATACTTTTTGATTTTTAGTGATTATTCCAATCAATTTTTCTTGACACGCACATTACACTTGCAAGGATTAAAAAGAGCCCGATACTACCTACTAAAAGCGCATAATTTTCAAGTTGAATTATAACATAAATGAAGGTGTAAAGTATGGTTAATGAAGATCCTATGAATAATGTAAAACGTACCGATTTTAAAATGGATTTAGAATATAGAGTAATAAGTGTTATCACAGAAATTCCTGCAATTAAATACGCTTTTAAAAAAGTGCTGTGCTCAGAAATTGAAATTAATAGTGTATAGAACATTATCAATCCAAGCCCAATCATTAAATACTGGAAAGGATGGATGCTAATTTTGCTTAATGTTTGTATAAGAAAGAAGATTAAAAAGGTCAACCCTATGACTAAAAAACCATATTTGGCCGAACGTTCACTTTTTTGATAGTCATCGACTAGGATTACAAATTTGGTGCCGAAGGCAAATTCTTCAAGATTTGGAATACTTTTCAGGTAATTTTGAGAAAAGGGTCTGTTAATGGATAGGACTTTCCAATCAGCAGTGAAACCATTTTCTGTAATGCTTCTGGTTTCATCATCGGGAGAATAGCCTCCTATAAATCCTGGATCAGCCCAATTTGAATCCATTGACATTGAGGTTGATTTACCTACAGGAATAATTTGAAGCTGCTCACTACCGTCGTAACTTATCTTCATATCGTAAGTAATCTTTTTTTCTAATAGAGTTTCATCAATAAAACTAGTTTCAAGCTCATCGAGTTGTCTAAAACGATTTTTTCTATCTGAAAAATTTGTTTCAAAATCATAAGACTTACCATTAAGGTTTATAGATATATCAGTCTTAATGCCTTTAAGATTCGTGGTTTTCAATACAAAACTTGCTTTTGACCAAATAATGTTTTCATTCTTTATGCCTTTATTTTCAAGATTTGGAATATCAAATGAGCCATTTAAAGCCATGTCTGCAGTATAAACTGCTGTTTCAAAATTCCCTAAATGTTGTGTTTTGGATTTTACGGATGACTTTACATTTAGTTCTTCTGGAAAAATGTATGTATAATTTAATTCTGACTTCGTCTCAGTGCTATAGGCTTTTGTTTGATCGTTATAGACTTGAGTCTCGATATAAGTCATATAAGGCAGTTTTAATATAGGGCCATAGACCAGAACTTCTGTTCCCCATTTTGTATTAATTTCACTAATGACATCTTGTTGTCGATTAGCCCTCTCAGAAATTAAAATGTTAACATAGGTAAGTGGAATAAGTAGTAATAACACTAATGCCCCTACAATAAGCATACGAGCGGTAATTGAGTTTTTTAGCCAATGTCCGAATTTGTTTTGTTTTTCCATGATGTATTTGTTAAAGTTTGAAAGTACTTTGTATTTCAAAGTGAATGATTAAAAAAAAATGTGTTATGATTTATTTATTAGTTTTTCAAGAGCTTCGATATGTTTTTTAAATTCTGCTTTTCCCAACTTAGTAACACTATAACGTGTGTTTGGTTTTCGTCCAATAAATTGCTTTTCCACTAAGATATATTCTGCCTTTTCCAAAGCTTTTGTATGACTTGCTAAATTGCCATCTGTAGCACCCAGCAGTTCCTTTAGTGTATTGAAATCAGCATATTCATTTACCATTAAAACAGACATGATACCGAGTCTTACCCTATGATCAAAAAGTTTATTTATGTTAGTGATTATACTCATATTACTTCCTGCGAAAGCAGGAATCTTATTTTTTAATTAGATACTTTTTAAAAATTTTATATATAAAATATGCTATTAAAATAATATTAATAATAACTAGTAAATAATATGAAATAAATGCTACCTTTTCAATTAAACTCATGCTCTGTAAACTGAAATATTCACCTTTACTTTCAATATAAGTACCTTCATAATTTATTATCACTAAGCCAATAATTAAGTATAGTATTATATCTACTACAATTATTGAAAAAGCCCACCCAATTCTATTCAAAAATCTTTTTGCGACTACCAACTAGCTTCTATCATATTTAAAATGCATCCAAGTACCATAAACAATATGCATAACACCAAAACCAAGCACCCAAAGCCAAAAACCATAACCAGGGTAAAGTGCACAAATTAACCCTAATGCAACTTGTATGTAACCTAAATATCTAATATCACCAATGCTAAACTTGGAGGCGTTAATTAATGCTAATCCATAAAAGATAAGCATCAATGCTCCAGTTTGTCCATATTTTTGTTGGTTTAGAATGATTAAAATGTAAAGCCCTCCAACAACTAATGGTATTAAAAAATTAAAAACTAGTCGGCGTGATGAGCTATCCCAAATTTTCTCGCCGTTTTTCTTTGCTTTTCGTGTCGTTAAAAATATACCAGTGATAACACTTAAAAATGCAATTAAGAAGAGTATTAGCATAACAGTTCTAAATATCCACCCGTTGAGTAGGAGTGTTCCATCACTATATTCAACTACTAACCAGTATGCAGCAGCAGCACCAATCAATGCATATACTCCTGCCATTATCCCCGATAAACCACTTAAAGAAATAAACCGTGATGATTTATTCATTAAATTTTTGATTTCAGAAATGTCTTTTAAATAATCTTCACTACTCATGTTAAAGTACTTTGAAATACAAAGTAAAATAAATAATTCCTTTTCTACAAAAGAAAATTCATTAATTTTATAAAAACAACAAAAAAAAGAGAATCATGATCGGACTTCTATTAACTATTGCAAACATTGCTGGTGGCATCCTTTTAGGATTAGCCACATTAGATAAATGGGATGGAGAAAGTAATTTCTTTAATAAGATAGCAGGATTTTTAGCACCCTTTCAAACTATAATAGGTGGGGCTTTAGTTATTCTTCCTTTATTTTCATTTTGGAGTGGACTTTTATATAACAGTATAAGTATGCTCGGGGGATTTTTGCTGCTAACGCATGTGTTCGGCAAAATACCATCACTAGAAGAGTCGCTTCATAAATTTTCTGATAAATTAAGTCCATTTAAAGCTATTATAGGTATAGCTATCTTAATCATAGGAATTCTAAGAATTTTTTAAGACGCTTTGAACCCTGCAGAAGCATATATTTTGAGTAAGCCTGAGCCTTATAAATCCATATTGCTGCAACTTCAAGCAATTATTGAAGCAGTGGCACCACAACCAGAATTGTTATTTAAATGGAAACTGCCATTTTATTACTGCAATGGTATTCCCTTATGCTATCTTAACCAATCTAAGGATTACGTGGATTTGGCATTTTGGCATGGTGAAAAACTACCTAAGTTTAAAGAACACTTTATTTCTGAAAAACGAAAAACGGTAATGTCCTTAAGTTATAAATCGGTTGAAGATATTAATGATGAGGTTGTTGTTTATGTAATTGAACAACTGCTGAAAATCAATACCAACCCGTTTAAATTAATTTTGAGTGGGACGTATAAAAAGTGATTAAAAACTGGTTACTGTTTTTCTGATCGCAACTAAATTCTTTAATAAACCCTCAAGATTGTCTAGGTGCAACATATTGGCTCCATCACTTTTAGCATTAGCCGGATCAAAATGGGTCTCGATGAATAATCCATCAACATTATTCACGACACCAGCTCTCGCGATCGTTTCAATCATATCTGGTCGTCCACCTGTTACCCCAACACTTTGATTAGGTTGTTGCAAAGAATGCGTGACATCTAAAACTGTAGGAGCAATGTTTCGCATTGTGGGAATACCTCTAAAATCGACAATCATATCTTGGTATCCAAACATAGTGCCTCTATCTGTTATCCAAGCCTTTTCATTACCTGCATCTTTTACTTTTTGGACGGCATGCTTCATAGATTCTGGACTCATAAATTGTCCCTTTTTCAGGTTGACAACCTTCCCAGTTTCTGCAGCCGCAACAACCAAGTCTGTTTGTCGGACTAAAAACGCAGGAATTTGTATCACATCCACATATTCTGCTGCCATGGCGGCATCAGAAGATTCATGAATGTCTGTAATGGTGGGCACATCAAAAGTTTCTGAAACTTTACGTAGAATTTTTAATGCTTTTTCACTGCCAATTCCGGTAAAGCTGTCGATACGACTGCGATTTGCCTTTTTAAAACTTCCCTTAAAAACATAAGGTATTTTTAAGTTATCAGTGATGCTAACGACACGCTCTGCAATTCGTAATGCCATATCTTCACCTTCAATAGCGCAAGGCCCGCACAGCAAAAAGAAATTATTAGAATCGGTATGTTTTAATTTAGAAATCTTGTTCATATTATATTAATTATTTCCGCGCATTAGTTTGTTAATACATATTCAACATTAACTATTTCAAAAGTTTCAGGTGGAAGACCTAAATCTAATGAGCTTTCTTGATCATAAGTTAAAATACAGTTTGAACTTGCCGGAATTTCATAGCAAGGAACACTGGCATAATTAGAGAAACTTCCCGAAAATTCTGAATTTGGTGTAACAACTGTTAGTTTTGGGATACCAGTTGCATTAAAATCATTATTGTTATTGAGTTGAATTTCGAATTGGAGTATAGAAGTATTGTTTCCAGTATCTGGAACGAAATTAAAACTTAAAATTTCATAAGTAAAATTTTCAAGTACAGGTGCTTCAATAATATCTGGAACATCAGACTCTTCAAAGTTACAAGGGACTTCTTGTGTTATTTCATTAGTATAACTCTGATTACCTACAAAATAGACCTGAGGAATGGTAATTGTTTTTGTACAATCATCATCGGAGGGGCAACTTAAGAGTGACAAAGAAAAAAATACACAAACAGTAATCTTAATGTTTCTTATGTTTAATTGCTGCAATGAAATCAAAATTCTTTCGTTCAAAAGTTATGCCGCAAAGATAGTATTTAAAATTCTGCTTTCAGACTATTTTTTATATCCAGCATTTGTAGTTGAAAAGGCTATTTATTAGATAAAAATACTAACCTAAACTATCAAAGTTTTAGCAGTTCATAATAATAACAATTATTTAACGCAAAACCGATATTATGCCGTACATTTGCGCGCTTAAAATCAGCATCTCATGGATACGATTAAAAACATTGCAATTATTGCTCACGTTGACCACGGTAAAACAACTTTGGTTGATAAGATTATGTACCACTGTCAACTGTTTCGTGAAAACGAGAATACAGGAGACTTAATTTTGGATAATAACGACTTGGAACGAGAAAGAGGTATAACCATTACCTCAAAGAACGTTTCAGTAGTATATAAAGACACTAAAATCAACATTATCGACACACCTGGTCACGCCGATTTTGGAGGAGAGGTAGAGCGTGTATTAAACATGGCAGACGGTGTGTTGTTATTGGTAGATGCTTTTGAAGGGCCAATGCCACAGACACGCTTTGTGCTTCAAAAAGCTATTGATTTAGGTTTAAAACCATGTGTTGTTATCAATAAAGTTGATAAAGAAAACTGTACTCCAGAGGAAGTCCATGAAAAAGTATTCGATTTAATGTTTGAATTGGGCGCAGAAGAATGGCAATTAGATTTTCCGACAGTATATGGATCAGCCAAGAATAACTGGATGAGCGATGACTGGCAAAATGAAACTGAAAATATCGAACCCTTATTGGATATGGTCATTGAGCATATCCCTGAGCCAAAAATTGAGGAAGGTTCAACTCAAATGTTAATCACATCCTTAGATTTCTCTTCATTTACAGGGAGAATCGCTATCGGAAGATTAACACGAGGAGACTTAAAAGTAGGACAGCAGATCTCTTTGGTAAAAAGAGACAGATCAATCGTTAAGAATAGAATTAAAGAGCTTCACATTTTTGAGGGCTTAGGTCGTAAGAAAGTTGATGAAGTGCAGACTGGAGATATTTGTGCTATAGTTGGGTTAGAAGGTTTTGAAATTGGTGATACGGTTGCTGATTTTGAAAACCCTGAAGGTCTAAAGACCATTGCCATTGATGAGCCCACAATGAGTATGTTGTTTACGATTAACGATTCACCTTTCTTCGGAAAAGATGGCAAGTTTGTGACATCGAGACATATCAAAGATCGTTTGACAAAGGAATTAGAAAAGAACTTGGCATTACGTGTTGAAGAAACCGATAGTGCAGATAAGTTTATGGTATTTGGTCGTGGCGTATTACACTTATCTGTTTTAATTGAAACGATGAGGCGTGAAGGTTACGAGCTTCAAATTGGTCAGCCACAAGTAATTATTAAAGAGATTGATGGTGTAAAATGCGAACCTTTTGAGGAAATGACTATTGATTTACCAGAACATGTTTCAGGTAAGGCAATCGAGATGGTGACTATGAGAAAAGGTGAGATGATAAGCATGGAAGCAAAAGGGGACCGTATGGTTTGTCAATTTATTGTGCCATCTCGTGGAATTATTGGTTTAAGAAACCAGTTATTAACCGCAACAGCAGGTGAGGCTATTATGGCACACCGTTTTAAAGAATACCAACCATTAAAAGGTGGTATTCCTGAGCGTCAAAATGGATCATTGGTGTCTATGGAAAATGGTCAAGCCATTCCTTATTCTATTGATAAATTACAAGACCGTGGTAAGTTTTTCGTTGATCCAGGTGAAGATATTTATGAAGGTCAAGTGATAGGTGAAAATTCTCGTGGTGATGATATGACGGTTAACGTGACTAAAACTAAAAAGTTAAGTAACGTGCGTTCATCAGGTGCTGATGATAAAGCTAAAATTGTACCTGCAATTAAGTTTTCTTTAGAAGAAGCCTTGGAATATATTCAGAAAGATGAATATGTAGAAGTCACTCCAAATTACTTACGTTTACGCAAAATCTTCTTAAAGGAGGTTGACCGTAAAAGAAATAAGACGATATAAGTTAATAGAAATTATTGGAAATAAAGTGAAAGAGAAATGCAGTTGTGTGTTTCTCTTTTTCATGTAAAATCATTTGAGATATGGAATTATTTGGAATAACCGGAACAGAATATATAGGTTATTTAGCTTCGTTAATGGTACTACTCTCTTTTACTATGAAAGACATTATAAAACTAAGAGTAGTAAATATGACTGGTTGTATTCTCTTTGTTATTTATGGATTTTTAATGCCAACGATTCGTATTGGGTTGCCTATCATCATTGCAAATGTCGCCATTTTCGGAGTCAATCTATACCACTAGTATAATTACAAAAAAACTGAAATTAACTCCTAACGGCATTCCATAATTATTGATGTATATGGAATTCTAAAGTACGATTCATCGATATAGCTAGATACATGTACAAACACTTGTTCTGCCAAAGTAGTGTACTCATCCTGTGTCCTTACAAATTCTCCTCGATCTTTATCTAAGAAAAAACGAGCTATTTTATTTTGATTTTTGGTATAACACCCATCCATTGAAACGAATTTCCCTCCTGGCTTCAATGCTTTTTTTGCAACTTCAAACAATTGTATACAAGCTTTGTCATTGAGGTGATGTAAGACTCCCGCAGCACTCACAATATCATAGGTTCCTATGTCATTCAGTTCTAAAGATGAAATATCAGAACATATAAACCGTGCTTTATCCCCATAATTGGACATCGCCTGATTAATATAGTCTTGGTCAATGTCAACACCTGTATAGTCTACTTTTGGTAAAAATTCTAGCATATACCCAGGGCCACAACCAATGTCCAATATTTTTTGATCTTGCTCAGCATTGATGTTTTTTTCAACAAAAAGAAATCTAGCTCTATATCCTCCGACCAGTTTTTGATACGTAGTATAAATGATAGGGTTTTCTAAGATTCTTCTAAAGTCTATGATTATTGCTGTTTAAAGTTTAAGCTAAATTAAAAGAATTTATATCTTACCTCTTTAAATTAAGCACAAATTAGCTAACCAAATACTCTACATGATTCATTGGATTAAAAACAAGCCATTTATTGTTGTTTTAGCATGTGTTATTTTCATCCAATTGATACTTGCCTTTCAAGGTTTTGACGTTTGCGATGACGGCTTTGCATTAACATTTTATCAGCAGTTTTTTAATGATCCGTCGTCCGTAGAATATAATTTTGTGTATTGGTTATCTGGCCTATTCGGAGGACTTTGGTATCAATTATTTCAAGGTGGAGGGATTCTTTGGTTTAAGATATTAGCTTTAATAGTCAATTCATTAACTTTTAGTTTCGCCTATTTAATTCTGAAAAACTACATCAAGACCAGTTATCTGTTAATCGGGTTGTGTATGGTGCTCTTTGCAAACGATTTTGGATTCTTGGTGTTTTACAATAATCATCTTACCGCTTTGTTATCTGTTTTAAGCGTTTATTTTTTGCATAAAGGTTTAGTTTCCAATACTGCAAGGTATGTGTTATTCTCAGGGTTTATAATTGGTCTGAATATTTTTACACGTTTGCCCAATTTATCCCAATTGGCTTTGGTTCTCGTAATCCCTACTTGGTACTATATACAATCTGTTTCTTTAAAAAAATCAATAAGAGAGACTGGTCTATTTTTAGCAGGAAGCATTGTCGGTATTTTATTGGTTTTAGCTTTGCTAATAGTACTTGGGCAGTTTGGTATTATGAAAAATGTCTTATCGACGGTGTTTAACTTAGGAACAGCAAGTGATAGTGGGCATAATATGAACGCATTATTAAGCGGATATTTCTACAACTATTTAAAAGTCGCAAAATACACAGGGGCATTATTGGGTTATTTGGTTTTAGCTGTTTTGGTTGCTATAAAATTTAGAAGATTGGTGTTTATTCAAATGTCAATTAAAATCATTACTGCAATTTTATTTGCCATTTGGATTCAAAAAGCGGCAATTCACGGAATTTATGGATTGGGTTACATTGGCATATTTGGAATTCTATTATTCGAAAAGAATAATAAAGCATTAAAACTACTTACCGTAATGGCTTTTGTTCTTCAGTTTTTATTGCCTTTTGGTAGCGGTGGCGGAATGAAGTCAAGTGGTTATATGGCAATTTGGCTTTCCATTCCCCTATTTTTTTACGCCTTATATAATGCTCCAAAATGGATATCTGCTAACACAAAATTTATTCATAATTCAGAGTTTTTCAAAATTGAAATAAGAACTATAGCCACATTGTTTGGTGTCATTTTTCTTTGTTATAAGGCATATAAAATGTCTTTTAATGCTTATTTCGACCAAGGACCGCGATGGGAAAAAAATTATACAATTAATAGTGACTTAGCTAAAGGTATTTATACTAAGGAACGGAGAGCCAAAATCATTAATGATGGCTTAGAGCATCTCAAACTATTTGTTGAACCTAATGATTATTTGCTGGCGTATGATAAGGTTCCTATGCTTCATTTTTTAACAGAAACACGTCCCTATGCTTACAATTCTTGGCCGTGGATTTATGATAGTGATAGTTTTAAAGATAAACTTTCAGAAGCAGAAAATAATATTGAAGAATTACCGGTTATTATTCAGCAAAAGTTTGAGACTATATATAAATTCTCAGAGCCGATTTCAGATTATATGTCTTTAGACAGAGAAAATGATAATTTCTTCAACACGTCACGTACAAAAGTGATGTTAGATTTTATAAGCAGACATAACTATAAAATCGTGTGGTCAAATGACTATTTCAACATCTATAAAACAGAAGAGTAATTTATAAATTGCTATTCAATTGTAAATGCTTTATTTTGCCTTCTAAAGCTTTCTATTTAATATGCCAACTATAGGGGTTATTATTCCGGTTCATAACGAAGAACAAAACTTACTGGATCTTTATAAAAGATTGAAAGGGGTTTTGAGTTCTATTGATGATGACCACGAACTTATCTTTGTCAATGACGGTAGTTCTGATAATTCCTTAGAACTTATTTTAGGGCTCTCAAAGCAAGATGAATCCGTTTATTATATAAATCTATCTCGCAATTTTGGACACCAAATAGCTGTTTCTGCTGGTTTAAATTATAGTAAGGCAGACGCAGTTGTAATTATAGACTCAGACCTTCAAGACCCTCCAGAGTTGATTAACAAACTGTTTTCGGAGTATAAAAACGGATATGATGTGGTCTATGCTAAAAGGCGAAAGCGAGATGGGGAGGGAGCTCTAAAAAAAGGTACTGCTAAGTTGTTTTATAGGGTTCTAAGGAAATTAGTCCCGTTCGAAATCCCTATTGACACGGGTGATTTTAGATTGATTTCCCAAAAAGTAGTTAAGTCATTAAACACAATGCCCGAACAAAATAAATTTTTACGTGGACAAATAGCCTGGTTAGGTTTTAAGCAGACCTATGTGTTTTTTGATAGAGATTCGCGCAAAAAAGGAGAGACAAGCTATTCTTACAGTAAAATGTTTAGATTGGCTTTTGATGGTATTACTGGTTTTTCTGACAAACCATTAGCTTTGGTTACTAAATTAGGGTTTATCATTTCCTTTGTCGCTTTTATGTTTATAATGTTTGCCATATTCTCTCATTTTGTTCTTAAGGAGACAATTACAGGGTGGACGTCGATTATTGTTAGTGCCAGTTTCTTGGGAGGCATTCAATTATTTTCCATTGGGATTATTGGTGAGTACATCAGTAGGATAAACCGTAATGTACAAAACAGACCATTGTATATTATAGAAGCAACAAATTTGAAGAACAGCGAAGACAAAAACTCATAAACGTATCTATAAAATACAACCATATACGCTAGAATTAAATGAGCAATGGAACGCTTTCATTGAAGAAGCCAATAATGCTACATTTCTATTTCATCGAGATTTTATGGAATATCATAAAGATAGATATGAGGATGCGTCTTTAGTTATGTTTAAAGATGATGCTCTTTTTGCCGTATTGCCGGGGAATAAGGATTTAAATATTTTTCATTCCCATCAAGGACTAACATATGGGGGTTTAATTTTTAGACCTTATTCAAAGTTAGAAGATATTATAACGGCCTTTAAGGACCTATTAAAATATCTTAAGGGTGAAGGATTTGAAAAACTATGGCTGAAAGAATTGCCGAACATTTATAAAAAGCATCAAGACGATACTTTTAACTATTTAAGTTTTAAACTGAAAGGTGTCATTTTTAGAAAGGATATTCTTTCTGTTGTTGAACCTCAAAACCTGAAGCTTTCCAATAGTCGCAGGGAAGGCCTTAAGCGTGCTACAAAGAATAATTTAATTTTAAAAGAAGTTGATGACTTGTCTGATTTTTGGAATACCATTCTTATTCCAAATTTAAGAGAAAAGCATAGAAAAAGTCCAGTACATTCGCTTGATGAAATCACAAAATTGAAGCAGTCTTTTTCTAAGAACATTAGGCAATTCAATGTGTATCACAGCAATAGATTAGTCGCTGGAGCAACGATTTTTGAGACCAAAAATGTAGCCCATGCACAATACATTTCTGGAAATGAGGAAAAAAACGAATTGGGGAGCATCGATTTTTTACATATTAAGTTGATTACAGATATATTTCAAGACAAACCATATTTCGATTTTGGGATGTCGCACACAGCATCAGGGCAGATTAATAAGGGGTTACATTTCTGGAAAGAAGGTTTTGGGTCTTTTTCTGTAGCCCAGAACTTTGTTGAAATAGAGACTAAGAATTATCCACTATTAGACTCACTCTTCTCATGATTCCCTTTTTAGACATACAAAAGATAAACGTAAGGTACCAAAAGGAATTTTTAAAACATTTTGAACAGGTCCTTTCTAAAGGAAATTATATTCTTGGAGATTATGTTTCACAATTTGAAAGTGAATTTGCTACGTATTGTGGTACTACATATTGCTTGGGTACAGGTAACGGTCTAGATGCGTTAACCCTTATTTTAAAGGGTTTTATAGAGTTAGGTGAATTGAAGCTCGGTGATAAGGTAATTGTACCTGCTAACACTTTTATTGCAACTATTCTCTCGGTCATTCATGCTGGTTTAGAGCCTGTTTTAGTAGATCCGGATGAAAGCACGTTTAACTTGTCAGAGAAAGGTGTAAAGGCTGCTTTGCATAATGATATTAAAGCTATAATCGTAGTGCACCTATATGGGCAAGTTTCTGAAATGAATGAGATTAGCGAACTTGCAAAAACGCATAATTTATTACTGATTGAAGACGCGGCTCAAGCTCATGGTGCTCAGGATGGGTTAGGTTCAACATCTGGAAATGTAGGCCATGCAGCTGCGTTTAGTTTTTACCCTGCTAAGAATTTAGGGGCGCTTGGGGATGCTGGTGCCATAACAACTAATAATTCAGAATTGTATGGTGCTGTAGGGAAACTTCGAAATTACGGTAGTTCTAAAAAGTATCAGAATGATAGTATTGGTTTTAATAGTCGCCTAGATGAATTGCAAGCGGGATTTCTCTCTGAAAAACTGAAGTACTTAGACACCGACAACTCAAAAAGAAGACAGATTGCATTGAGGTACAATAATGAAATAAAGAACCCAAAGGTGAGACTACCTATTGTAACACATTTAGAATCCCATGTGTTTTATGCTTATGTTGTAAGGGTAGAGGACAGGGAAAATTTTAGAGATTACTTACTTGAAAATGGAATTGAAACCCTAGTACACTATCCAATTCCTCCCCATCGCCAAAATGCATTAAAAAGATTTAAACATTTAAATTTACCAATTACTGATGCTATTCATAAATCTGTAGTAAGTTTGCCAATAAGTCCAGTATTAAAGGATGCAGATGTCTCAAAAATTATAGAAACAGTAAATGCTTACTAATTGAAAAAGTTCAATAAATACATAAATACCAATGTCCTTTTTAAAACTGCCAACCTTAATTCTACCTCTATAGGGATAAAAATCATTGCAGGTATTTTTACGTCTAAGGCGATTGCCATTTTTATTGGAGCAGAAGGACTGGCATTAATTGGTAATTTCAATAACTTTCTTAAAGCATTACAATCCTTTTCAACTGTTGGTTTTTATAAGGGAGTTGTAAAATATGTTGGTCACTTTAAAGAGAATAACCGTGAACTTAGTGCTTTACTTTCCACATCTTACTTTGTTGGTTTTTTTGCAACTATGTTGGCGGCCTTCCTTTGTTATTACAATGCTGATTTTATAAATAACTTTTTGTTTTCTTCAAATTACAACTATGCCTATATCATAGAAGTAATGGCCATAGCCTTGCCTTTTTATACGCTCAATATCTTTTGCTTCAGTATAATGAATGGATTTTCCAAATATAGAATCCTGTTGGTTATAAATATTATCGGTCAGATTGTAGGTCTCTTAGTTACCTTATTACTGATTTGGCAAGACAAGATTGATGGTGCCCTGGTTTCTATAGCAATAATGCCGGCACTATTGTTTTTAATTACTTTGGTTGGGATATTATTCAGAAAGAGTTTAGTGAACTTGGTCAATATCTCTAATATTTCTAAAGAAATGCTCTCTAAGTTAAGTCCATATTCGCTTATGGCTTTGACAACTGTGGTTGCATTGCCGTTGGTGATGATATTTATCCGAAATTACATTATAGATGAAGTAGGTATAAAAGAAGCTGGGTATTGGGAGGCTGTAAATAGAATTTCGAATTATTATCTCATGTTCATTAACTCACTAATTGCTTTATATCTAGTGCCGAAACTAGAAGCGGTGCATTCTAAAAGTAATTTTAGAAAAGAGGTCTTTGGCTTCTATAAGAGTTTAATGCCTTATTTTTTAGGTGTATTAATTGTGCTTTATTTATTGAGAAGTTTTGTGGTAAGACTTATCTTTTCTGAAGAATTTGCACCGGCACAAGATTTATTTATATGGCAATTTTTAGGTGATTTTATAAAAGTAATGGCAATGGTTATTGCCTTTCAGTTTTTGGCAAAGAAAATGTTTAGCCACTTTATAATTCTTGAAACATTTTTGTTTGTGACACTTTATTTTTCGAGTGTTTATCTAGTTGATGTGTTTGGGTTGAAAGGTGCTGTTATGGGACATTTCTTTACTCAAGTTCTGCATTTTGGAATTGTAATATTACTATTTAGCAGCTCTTTATTTGGTGTGATATCTGAAAAAATCGAAGACTAAAGTGAAGCTTCCTAATTTTATAGCGTCCAATTTAATTCTAAAAATAACATCGTTAAACGGTTTTGTTATTGCTATAAGGCTGATAATTTCTGTTGTGATTCAACGGTTATTAGCAGTTATGGTGGGGGAGGCTGGAATTGCAAAAGTAGGCCAGATAAGAAATGTAATGGCCATGCTAACCAGTATTTCAACTCTTGGTGTTTTCAATGGAGTTGTAAAATATTTGGCTGAGTATAAATCAGATGAAAAAACGTTAGTCAAGTTATTTTCTACAGCATTTGTTTTTATTGCTATTGGCGCAGTTGGGTCGGCAATTGTTCTCTTTTTTGGCGCGACATATTTAGCTGAGTATCTATTTAATGATGAGTCACTAACTATTGTTTTTAAGCTACTTGCTGCCATTGTCCCTTTAATAGCTATTAATAGAGTATTTATTGCTGTGGTCAATGGCTTATCTGATTATAAAAAGTATGCCAAAATTGACTTAATTGGTTATGTGTTATCCGCATTAGCCCTGCTTATTGGTTTGTGTTATTTCAGTATTGAAGGAGTTATAATTGCTATTGCGATTACACCGATAATACAAATGTTGGTCTTAATTTTTATTTTTGGTAAGACCTTAAAGGAGTATATTGATTTTAAAGGCCTTAGACCTTCATTAATTTTTAAAAACCAATTGCTCGTTTTTACATTGATGTCGGTGGTTTCTACATTGTTTTTGAATTTTGTTGAATTAGAATTAAGAACCCTCATTACGGATAAGATCAATGTTGAAGAAGCTGGTTATTGGACGGCAATGACTTTTATCTCTAAAAACTATATGGTTTTTATTTCTGGGCTTTTAACCCTTTATGTTATACCACAGTTTGCCAATATATATAATCAAAAGGTCTTTAAACTAGAACTATTAAAGATTTATAAGACCATTTTACCTCTATTTGGTATAGGGATGGTCTTGATTTATTTATTTCGAGATTTAGTAATTGAAATCATCTATCCAGATTTTACTGGTATTAAACCTCTCTTTAAATGGCAGTTATTGGGTGATTTTGTACGACTGTGTTCTATAATAATTGCGCATCAATTTTTGGCAAAAGGTATGGTTAAGAGTTTTGTGATAACTGAAGTCATATCGTTGCTGTCATTCTTTATGTTAGCTCTTGTTTTAATTACAGATTATAAAACAGAAGGAGTGGTAATAGCTCATTTTATTCGTTATATAATTTATCTTATAGCGGTTGTAATTGCTATAAAAATCTACTTTAAAAGTCAATCAGTTGGTTCAAAATAAGCAGTGCTTATTTTCTAATTTAATGTCCACTTTTTCAAATAACGATTAGCACATTCTTTATGATCGTGAAATTTTTCAACATGCTTCCGAGCAGCAACCGAAATTTTATTTATTTCATTAGGATTATTAATTAACCATTCTAATTTCGCAACCAAGTAATCTATATTAGGTAGAGAGTTTATGACAACAGAATCTTCTTTAACCTTATAGTGATCTTGCCATTCTTTTTCAGCACCAGAAAACACCACTTTACCCATTGCCATAGCCTCAAGAGCATTAAACCCTAAATCATAAGAGTAGACTTGATCTAATAGGATATGACAAGACTCAATCGCTTTTATATATTCGGAATATGGGAGGTTAGTCACTGAAACTATTTTTACTTGAGACGCATATTTTTTTTCAATAACATTTAGCGCTTTTTCGAAAAGGTAATTTCCTTTCATGTAGTAATTGTCTTTGTTAATACCATGGAAAATGACTATTTCATTATTAATCTTTTGAGAGTTAAATTCAATAGTATCTAGATTTATCGCATGTGGTATAAGACCAAGATATTTTGGGTGATCTTTTAGAGGTAAGTGGTAGTCAAAATCACAAGCAATGACTCCCTTTACTTTTGAATATACAAAGTCATGATAAGCTATATACTTTGGCTCTATATAATTTAGAGCAAAGCGATAATTAGATTTTAAATCCGGATTTTCAAAAAATGGCGATAGGATTGAATATCGTAGTTTTTCATCATGCGCATAAGATATACTGGGATAATCCTTTCCAGATGATAGAACAAAGGCTTTTGTATTCCAGCTTACCAATTTGTTCAGAGCTTTCTTTTGACTTGAAATATTAATGGTGAAAGGGGACTCGCTTATAAATTGCACAATGTCAAAATGGGATAATTCGTGTTTATTTGACCTTATAACATGGTTGACATAAATCCCTAAAAGATCAATTTTAAATAATTTATAAAAGAGTATTCTAAGTTTTGAAGGCAGAAATCGTGTAAACGGGTTTTTTATTTTAATATCAACATCGACCTTCTTAAATCCATCTTGCATTCCGAAAGTTACAGCCTCGTGTCCATGATATTTTAGCCCTTCTTTTATATTCCAATGTGCTCTATTATATTCTCCTACCAGTAATACTTTCATTTTATATCTTTACCATCTACGATATGCAAAATAAACATAAAAAAAAGATATGCCTTGTAGTATTTTCCTTAGGTGAAGGAGGGGCGGAGAAATCGTCTGCGATATTATCAAAAATTTTGTACGATTTAGGCCATGACATCCATATTGTCAGTGTTTTAGATAAAGTTGATTTTGCTTATAAAGGACAATTATTAAACCTCGGGTTATTGAAAAAGAAGAATCCGGGTATTCTTGGAAGACTTAAAAGATTAGCAGTTTTTAAAAAATTTTTGAAAGAGAATAGTTTTGATTTTGTTATTGATAACAGGCCAAGAATTGGATTTTTAAAAGAATTTGTTTTATCTAGGTTAGTATATAAACCGCAAAAAACAATTTATTGTATTCGAAGCTATAATACAGATTTATACATTCACCCAAATCCTTTTTTGGCAAGATTAATTTATGGAAAGGCATTTAAATTGGTGGCTGTTTCTAAGGCAATATTTATAAAGTTAAAGGATGATTATAGGTTTAGTAATATAGAACTAATTTATAACCCAATTTCGTTTGAAGATAACGCTTCAGAATTGCAGGAAAATGACGGTGTTTATATTTTATTTTTTGGACGATTAGATGATGATGTTAAGAATATTTCGTTATTGCTTGAAGGCTATACAAGGTCAATATTACGACAAAATCAAGTTAAACTAAAAATCCTTGGTGATGGTAAGGACTACCAATTTCTTAAAGCTAAAGCTGATGATATGGATTTGGGCGATTCTGTTGAGTTTATGGGTTACATTAAAGAACCCGATTCTATTATTCGCAAAGCTTTGTTTACCGTATTGACAAGCCGTTGGGAAGGATTCCCAAGAGCATTGTTAGAATCATTGCAATATGGTATCCCCGTTGTATCGGTTGACTGTAAATCTGGACCAAGTGAAATTGTTCAGCACGAGCAAAATGGACTTTTAATAGAGAATAATAATCCAGATGCATTAGCTGATGCTTTAAACCGAATGTACGATGATAAACAGTTATATTTACATTGTAGATCAAACGCAAAATTAAGCGTCGCTCGTTTTTCTGAAGATGCTATTGCAGAATCCTGGAAAAAGATCCTAAATAATTAATACATGTCGTTCATAGAAAACATTCAGTTAATAGACATACCAAAAGTCCATGAGGAAAGAGGCAAGTTAGCCGTTATAGAAAAAGATATAATTCCCTTTGACATTAAGCGAGTGTATTATTTGTATGATGTGCCTAGTGATGCTTATAGAGGTGGACATGCACATCTTCATCAAAAGTCTGTTGTCATTGCCTTAAGTGGAAGTTTTGAAGTGATTATTGATGATGGAATGAATAGGAAATCTATTATGCTCAATAAGCCAGGTAAGGGGTTGTTTATACCAAATATGATGTGGCGTGAGATTGAGAACTTTTCTTCTGGTGCTGTTTGTTTGGTAATTGCATCAACTGAGTTTGAGGAGAATGATTACATAAGGGATTACGAGCAGTTTAAATCACTTAAAAGCAGTAAAGTATAAGTGATTTTGGATGAGGAAATAATGGGTTTTTTTAAGCAGTTTTAAAACTGGTTTAGGAAGTTTCAAAATCATATTTTGTAGCCTATTTAGGTTTGAAGGATCTATATCTTTTTTGAGGGTCTGATAAAGTTCGTTTTCATTATTCAACTTACATCTTAGTGCTACTGCATATCGATTTATATCTAGATATTCTTTTAATGAGCTATTATTTTTTTCTTGATCTTTGAAATTCTCTATAAAGTTATATCGAATTGAATTTAGGTCAGTTCTAGATAAGCTATTCCTGTCATAAAAACTGTAAGTCATGGTGATTTTTGGGTTGAATACAATCTTATATTTTAGAGCATATCTAATCCATAAATCAAGATCTTGAGCTGTTTTTAAGTCTTCATTATAACCACCAATCTGATTAAATGAGGATTTTGAAAAACATGCAGATGATGTCCAAACTATAGAGTTTTTTCTATTCGCTTTAAAAAAATCGTCAACTATAAAAGGTTTAGTCTTAATTGGAACGCTAAAACGTGCTGGTTTAATAAAATTATTGCCAAAATCAATTTCATAATTGTTAGAGAACAAATCACCTTCTGGAAATTTGCTTATTGTTTTTTGTAATTCGTCTAGATGATTATTATGCCAAATATCATCAGCGTCTAAAAGTGCAATATATGTTCCCCGAGATTGCGAAATACCATAATTTCTAGCTGCTGCTACACCCTTATTTTCAGTTGTGTATATTTTAAAACTAGGGTGCTTTATAAGTTTTATTTTTTCTAAGCTACCATCTGTAGAGCCATCATTTATAATTATGATTTCAAAATCTTTATAAGATTGATTGATAGCACTGTTAAGAGTGTTATAAATATAGTCTTCCTTATTGTAGAGCGGGATAACAACTGAAAAAAACGGGCTCATCTTTTATGATTAATAGAACTAAAGTAACCAAATCTGTATAAATCGTAAATAAAGAGCGATGGTGTCTTAGAACATAACTGTGCTTGGAAGGGTTTTTTTAAGACCGAATACATAAACTTTAGAATAAAGGTTACACCTAATCTTTCAATCTTTTTATAAATTCTAAGAAACCTAACAAAATTGTAATCAATTGTTTTTGAATAATAAAGACTTTTGAGATTCTGTAATGACAAATCCGTTTTATTTAAAAACTCAATATTTGTGTCAATAGTGTTATGGACGACCTCATTATCTATGTGCAATACGTTAACATTAGATAACGATAGTTGATAAGCCAGTAGTGTGTCCTCATGGCCATACGTATTGATGTCTGAACTGAACTTCACTGAAGAAAAGACAGTATTTTTTATCACTGTATTATTGAAAAGCAAGCATTTAAATTTTTTTAATTGTCGTTTTTGGGCATTTAAATCTTCACGTGCTACACCATACTTCCAGCGTAAGGTCTGTTGGGGCTCAACTTCTTTTGGATGAACCCTACCACCATATACAACATGATAGCCCTTCTGTAAAACGGTAATATATTTTTTAATATAATTAGCATTTGTTATTAAAGAATCGTTATCAATAAAGAGTAAATATTCGTATTTAGCTTTACTAGCGAGTTTATTTCGTATTAAACTACGCCCGTAATTTTTATCAAGTAGAGCGTAAGTGGTATGAGAAAACGCGTTAACTTTATTATTGTTCTCAATAATTGATGAGCTTGTAGAGCCATCATCAAAACATAGAATTTCAAAGTCAATACCCGACTCTGTCAATTGTTGGTGAAGTTCTTTAACGAGTGAATAAATACTGCAGTCGTAAACAGGAATTAAAACGGATAACATCAAAACAAATATAGCGTTTGTAATCTGTATTGTATGGTCTAAGTTTAAGATTTTTAATCTTGGCAAGATTATTGAAAACCTGTATACATGAAGTTTTTTTATACAACACTTTTTACAATCATTTTTTCCTTTGGCACAGCTCAACAGGAATACCACGTATTCCCAACAACCCATGAAGTCACTCCTGGAAAAACAACAGGAGATGGAAGTTTAAAATTTCCGTGGGATTTACAAACTGCATTGAACAAAAAGGCTGTTGTTAAAGCTGGAGATAAAATTTGGTTGCATCAAGGTGTTTATAAAGGCCGATTTACCAGTTCAATTTCTGTGGCTAATTTTAAAGGCATTCCTATTGTCATTTCTGGGTATTCAAAAGATAAGGTAATCATTGATGGTAATGTATCTTCTAATACACAAGCTGTTTTGGATATTAATGGAAATGGTTTGGTCTTCAAAAACTTTGAAATCACATTTCAAGGTAATTTTCCAAGAAAAACATCAGAAGCAGGGTTTAAACCAGTAACTGGAGTCAATCACAGACAAGGTGCTAATTGTAAGTTCGTAAATCTAAAAATTCATAATGTACCAGGGTCGGGGATAGGCTCATGGAAACGCACTTCCAATTCTGAAATAAAAAACTGTATTATCTATAATAATGGTTACTTAGGTGGAAGACGAGGTCATGGAGTTGGTATTTATGTTCAGAATGAAAGCAATCAACAACGGATTATTGAGGGGAACATTATTTTTGCTAATTATTATAAGGGTATTCAGGTGTGGTCTGCGTCTAATGGTAATGGCAATCAGTTTGTGAAGAATGTCCTTTTAAAAGACAATGTTATTTTTAATTCTGGCTTGCCTTCCGGACAGTTGAAGGATAATTTAATTGTTGCGACTGGGGATGGCAGTGGAAAGCATATTGCCAAAAACATTACTGTTAAGGATAATGTGTTTTATCACAATACTGATGTAAAGAACGGTCAGATTATCGGAGGTGGCATGAGCTTGACTCTCGGGTTTCATAAAAATGCACCTGTTACTGATATAAAGGTATTAAATAATGTCATAGTTGGCGGAAAGGATGGCCTGCGATTGATGCACGTTAAAGGGTTGGAGTTTAAGGGCAATACGGTTTATTCAGAATTTGTTCGTTTAAATCCAGAATTTTTAAGAAAAAGCAATCAGTTATCATTTTTAAATAATAGGTATTACACGCGACGGGCAACCCTATTTAGAGTTGCCAAAACAAAGGATTACAATCTTGTAGATTGGAAAAAAGAATTGAAATTAGATGCACAAAGCTCATGGGCTCCTTCAAAAGAATTTAAAACGGAAGCTGTCTTAAAATTGCTTCAGATTGAAGGCCAATCTAACGAGTTTTTAGTCAATTTATTTGACCCAAATGCTAAAGAGGTCACTATTGATTTTTCAAAATTCTACGGTTTAAAGGGTCAAACCTTTAAGGTTTATGATATTGAAAATGCTGATAAAATTTTAAAAACAGGGCAGCTATCTGATGATTTAAAGGTAAAGATTAATATGGCTGCAGCGTATTCAGCCAACCCTTCAGCCCAGAAGTCTTTGGCTAATTTTGGGGTGTATAGAATTGTATTCGAAGATTTTAAAACCACATCAAACTCTAGAAAAAGTGGAGGCTCTTTATTGGGTAAACTATTTAGGAAATTAGGCTTTTAAGCCTTTCGTTGTACCACTTCAAAGACCTTATTTTCGTCGCACTTCAACGTTTTACTTGGGTATTTAAGCAGTAAGGCATAGTCGTGAGTGGCCATTAAGATTGTGTTGCCGTTCTTGTTGATGTCCTGCAAAACTTCCATGACTTCAATACTGGTCTGTGGATCTAAATTTCCTGTTGGCTCATCAGCTAAAATGAGTTCTGGGTCATTAAGTAGTGCTCTGGCAATGGCAATACGTTGTTGTTCCCCGCCAGAAAGTTCATGCGGAAATTTAAAGCCCTTGGTACCCATATCGACTTTTTTCAAGACTTTTTCTATACGCGCTTTAATTTCATCTTTTTCTTTCCAGCCTGTAGCTTTTAGAACAAATTCTAAATTCTGGTTAATTGTTCTGTCTGGTAATAACTTAAAATCCTGAAAAACAATACCGAGTTTACGTCGTAAAAAGGGAATGTCATTTTCTTTCATGGTCCGTAAATTAAAATCAACAATAGAACCTTCGCCCTCTGTCAATTCTAAATCCCCGTAAAGCGTTTTCATAAAACTACTTTTCCCGCTTCCTGTTTTTCCAATCAAATAAACAAAGTCGCCTTTTTGCATTTCAAAATTTACATTGCTCAATACTAAACTATCTCCTTGGTAAATAGCTGCATTTTTGAGTTGTAGCACTGTTTCTGGCATAGAAGTTTTAGAATTTTATGGTCTCTGTAAAAATATCATTTAATAAATGAATATCAAATAACCATGACTAGAGATTAACGATTGTTTTTGTCGGATGTTATTTTCTGGTACTATTTTTTCACTGATAACTAAAATGTTAAATTTTAATAAGTCCGTTTATAATTATAATCAAATTCTGGCGTTATAGATTCGGTATTGATTTATCTTTGAATCGGTGCGTTTCATCATAAAAACAGAATCAAAAAACTATGCTAATGTCCTTAGTAAAAAAATTCCTCATTATACCCCTTGTTATTTGTTCTTCATTTGTTTTTGCTCAAAAAACAGCAATTTACACAAGTGACTTACAAGAGTATCAAAAAGCATTGACACTCTATAATAATCAGCAGTACACAGCTGCACAATCCTTATTTGATGATATTAAATACGAAACTAAAAACGAAGTTTTAAAGTCCGATTGCTCGTATTACATTGCCAATTGTGCTGTGCGTTTAAATCAAAGAAACGCTGATGATCTTATAGAGGAATTTGTTGAAGAATATCCAACTAGTACAAAGCGAAATACAGCATTTTTAGATGTTGGCGATTATTATTTTGAAAATTCTAAATATGCTTATGCCCGCAAATGGTATGATAAAGTAGATGAAAATAGTATTAGCAGAAAGGAGCGAGATAAGTTCAATTTCAATTTTGGGTACAGCAATTACGCCACAGGTAATAAAAATGGAGCCAACAAATATTTGAATCGTGTTGTGAATTCTAAAGAATATGGGTCTCAGGCCAAATATTACATTGGTTACATGGCGTATGAAGGTGATGATTACGACACCGCAAATCAATATTTTGAACAAGTCAGCGATAATGAAAAGTATCAAGAGAAACTGAATTACTATCAGGCGGATCTTAATTTTAAGTTAGGCAAGTTTGAAAAAGCTATTGAACTTGCTGAAGAACAATTACCAAAAAGTAATGCGGAGGAAACATCAGAACTGTCAAAAATTATTGGCGAAAGTTATTTTAATCTAGAGCAATACGAAAAATCAATCTCTTATTTAAAAGCCTATAAAGGTAAGCGAGGAAAATGGAATAATACTGATTATTACCAATTGGGTTATGCCTATTACAAGCAAGGCAATTACGAAGATGCTATTTCAGAATTCAACAAGATCATTGATGGTAATAATAGTGTGGCTCAAAATGCATATTATCATTTAGGAGAAAGTTATATCAATTTAGATAAAAAACAAGAGGCACTGAATGCTTTTAGAAATGCTTCGCAAATGGATTTTGATTTAAAAATTCAAGAAGATTCCTGGTTAAACTATGCGAAAATTAGTTATGAAATCGGGAATCCTTATCAATCAGTACCTCAGGTTTTAGCAGGCTATTTAGATAAGTACCCTAAAACAGCTTATAAAGAAGAAATCGAAACCTTATTAATTGATTCTTACATCACCTCCAAGAATTACGAAGAAGCGTTAGAGCTTTTAAAAGGAAAAAACAGTTTTGAAAACAAGGTCGCGTATCAAAAAGTCGCTTTTTACAGAGGTATAGAACTGTATAACGAAAGCCGATATGCAGAGGCTTTGGAGATGTTCGAAAATTCTTTAGATCAACCCCGAGATCCAATCTATGTAGCGAGAGCAACCTTCTGGAAAGCCGAAGCAGATTATAATTTAACCGATTACAATGAAGCCTTAATTGGGTTTAAACAATTCCAGCAATTTGATGGAGCTTCAGATTTACCAGAATCAAAAAATCTGAACTACAATTTAGCTTACACCTATTTCAAACTTAAAGATTACCATTCGGCTTCTACTTATTTTGAACGTTTTGTATCTAAGAATTCGGATGATAAGCTTAGAACTAATGATGCTTATTTACGTTTAGCTGATGGCTATTTTGTGTCCAGTAACTATCAAAAAGCAATTAATGCTTACGATAAAGCCATTGGTTTAAATGAAATTGAAACCGATTACGCAGCGTTTCAAAAAGCAATGAGTTACGGTTATATTGGTCAAGGCAGTACAAAGGTAAGAGAGTTAAACACCTTTATCAATGGCTATCCAAAATCTGGATTGCGAGACGATGCGTTATATGAGTTAGCCAATTCTTATGTAAAGGCGAATGAGACGACACAGGCCATGCAGACTTATGAGCGGTTAAATAAAGAGTATCCTCGAAGTGCGTTTATTTCAAAATCATTATTACGTCAAGGGTTAGTTCACTACAATTCAAATGATAACGAGCGCGCCTTAAGTAAGTTTAAGCAAGTAGCAAGCCAATACCCAAGTTCGGTAGAAGCCGTACAGGCTGTTTCTACAGCACGATTGATATATATCGATTTAGGTCGGGTTGATGAATATGCGCGTTGGGTAAGAACCTTAGATTATGTTGAGGTAACAGATGCAGAATTAGATAATACAACGTATGCGGCAGCCGAAAAACAATACTTGGATAATAATACAGACGAGGCCATAAAACAATTCAATAAATATTTGAATGCTTTCCCCAATGGCATCCATGCCTTGAAATCTCATTTCTATTTGGCACAGCAGTATTATAAAAAGAGTTTGTTTGAAAATGCAGAACCGCATTACAACTATGTAGTCGATAAAGCTAAGAATGAATATACAGAGCAGGCGATTGTTAAACTGAGTGAAATTTATTTGAACGGTTCTCAATGGAATAAAGCCATCCCGATTTTACAGCGCTTAGAATCTGAAGCTGATTATCCTCAAAACATCATTTACGCACAATCCAATTTAATGAATGCCTATTACCAGACAGAGGATTTCAATGCTGCCGAACGCTATGCTACGCAAGTATTATCTCAATCTAATTTAGATCCAAAGGTGAAGAATGATGCTCAATTGATTATTGCACGTTCAGCTATCAAAACGGGTAATGAATCTAAAGCAAAAGAAGCGTATGCCACAGTAGAAAAGGCAGCATCAGGAAGTGTTGCTGCAGAAGCCTTGTATTACAACGCCTACTTTAAACATAAAGAGGGTCAGTTTGAAGCCTCTAATACAGTCATTCAGAAACTAGCAAAAGACTATAGTAGCTATAAACTGTACTCTGCAAAAGGATTGGTTGTTATGGCGAAGAACTTTTATGCGCTTAACGATGCCTTTCAAGCTACTTATATTTTAGAAAGTGTTATCTCTAACTTCTCGAATTTTGATGATGTCGTCAACGAGGCAAAATCAGAATTACGACGTATAAAGTCGGAAGAAGCAAAAACAAATTCATCAATCACAACAGGTGATAACTAATTCTTATGGAACAATCTATTCAAAAGAATTATTCGTCACAAAAATCAAAACACATGAACATTAAATATAATCCATTATTAATAGCACTGTTAAGTTTCAGTTTTGTTGTTGCACAAGAACGCACAAAAGATACTATCGATAGTCAAACGGTTAATGTGATAAAGCCATATACACCGACAATTTCAGATGCGTTTAAAATTAAGGATATTCCATCTTTAGATGACGAAAATACAATCAAGAAAAAGGAAGTGAAATACAATATCTTCTCAATTCCTGTAGCATCGACATTTACACCGGCGAAGGGAAAAGCGGCTGATGTGGATAAAGCAAAGCCACTCCTGTTATATGATAATTATGCATCCTTAGGTTTTGGGACATATACGACAATGCTCGGGGAGTTGTATCTAAATCACGCTATTAATTCTACAGAAAATGTTGGTGGTTATTTCAGTCATCATTCCTCACAAGGAGGTATTGAAGATGTTATTTTAGATGATGCGTTTTCAAAAACAAGTTTAAATGCTAACTATTCTCAAAAACTGAATGACTTTTCGTGGAAGATTGATTTGGGTGCAAGTCTTCAAGCGTCTAATTGGTATGGATTACCACAAGATTTTTTTGATGCTACAGACGCACAGATGATTGACCCGCAAATTAAATACAATAGTTTCTATGTTGGGGGTAAATTAAAGTTCGATGATTCTTTTATGGATGACGGCAGTGTTCGCTTTAGGCGCTTTGGCGACGATAGAGATTCTGGTGAAAATCGATTTGTAGCGAAAACACGATTTTCGATTCCTGTTGTAGATGAGGAAATTGCTACCGAACTCCGTGTGGATTATATCAGCGGTAATTTTAATCGTAATTTCTTTAATGAGCAAGAAATCAATTATGGTAATGTCATTGTTGGTGCAGCAGCATTTTATGAACTAAAAGAAGATGATCTTACAGTAGAATTAGGCGCGAACTTTGTCTATGCAAAGGATACCGAATTTGATGATAACCGATTTTTTATTTACCCTAATATTGAAGCCTCATACCGAGTGGTTTCCGATATTCTGATTGGTTACGCTGGGATTAAAGGTGACCTGATTCAAAATTCATATTACGATTTTGTACAGACCAATCCATTTGTGTCCCCAACATTATTAGTTACTCCTACCGATCAACGTTATAGAGCATTTTTGGGGTTAAAAGGACGATTGTCTAATAACGTGAGTTATAATATTAAGGGGAACTATTGGGCAGAACAAGCCAAGCCATTATTTAAAGCTAATCCAGTACAAACATTTGCAGAAGAAGATTACCAATATGGCAATTCTTATAACGTAGTTTATGATGATGTAAAAACCTATTCTATAGCAGGTGAATTGAATATTGATGTTAATAGAAATTTCACCTTGGGCATAAAGGGTGAATATTTTGGGTATTCTACCGAAGACCAAGAAGAAGCATGGAACTTACCGGATGTTAAGGGCTCTCTGTTTTTGGATTACCAAATATCTGAAAAGTGGTTTGCCGGAGGTAGTTTGTTCTTTATTGGAGAGCGAAAAGACCAAATCGTTGTTGATGGCACTTTAGGGCCAGTTGAACCTGAAACCGTTGTATTGGATAGTTATTTTGATGCCAATGCGCATTTGGGATATCGATTAACGGATCAGTTGTCATTTTTTGCCAAGGCTAATAACATTGCTAACCAAGATTACCAACGCTGGTTAAATTTTCCAGTTCAAGGTATTCAATTTTTAGCAGGAGCAACTTATCAGTTTGATTTCTAACTCAGGGTGTCATCCTGCTCAGGGTGTCATCCTGAACTTGATTCAGGATCTCGAAAAAATTTAACTTAATGTCATTCTGAGCTTAGCGAAGAATTTCAAAAGCGTTTCAATACGAAGCGCTTTTCTTTTTTATAAACTATTAAAACTTACTAAAGCTTATAATCAACAAGGCTTAAGTAATTTGAAATTGAAATGTAATTGTCAGCTTAATATTTTGTAAATTAGGGGATTAATCAATTAACCAACTTTCCATTCATCAAACTTTTAGACTCATGAAACATTTCATTTCTGCAATAACATTGCTATTTACTGTGACAATTTTTGCACAAGATTCGCCTTTATGGTTACGTTATCCTGCAATCTCACCTGACGGAAACACAATACTTTTTAACTACCAAGGTGATATTTATAAGGTAAATGCCAACGGAGGACAAGCAGTGCCAATAACCCTTTCTGAAAGTTATGAATACAATCCAGTTTGGAGTCACGATGGGCAACAAATTGCTTTTGCTTCAGACAGATACGGTAATTTTGATGTTTTTGTAATGGCGGCTTCTGGGGGAGAAGCAAAACGGTTAACTTATCATTCTACCAATGAAGTGCCGAGTGACTTTAGTAACGATGACAAAAAAATAATATTCAGTGGTGTTCGCCAGGACTTACATACAAATGTTCAATTTCCTTCGGGTGTAATGGCGGAATTATATAGCGTTCCAACTACCGGTGGACGTGTTAGCTTAGAACTGACGTCACCTGCCCATAATGCTACTTATAGTCCTGATGGAAACACTTTAATTTTTCATGACAGAAAAGGGTATGAAAATGATTGGAGAAAGCATCATACATCTGCTGTAACCAGAGATATTTGGTCTTACGATTTAAGTACAAAAGAATATAAGCAATTATCGAGATTTAATGGTGAGGATCGTAATCCGGTTTTTGACAGTAACAACGCAGATTTTTATTATTTATCTGAAGAAAATGGGTCGTTTAATGTACATAAAAGTTCTTTGACAAACCCAAATCAAAATGTTGCATTGACCTCATTCACAAAACATCCTGTACGTTTTCTATCATCAAGTGATGATAACACATTATGCTTCAGTTTTGATGGTGAAATATATACGATGTCTCCAAATGAAGAGCCGAAAAAAGTGAATATATCATTGAATTATGATGGTCGATCGAATTTAAATAAAATTGTGCCTGTAAATAACGGTTTTACTGAATCGGCATTATCACCAAACGGGAAAGAAGTTGCTTATGTGTTTAGAGGTGAGATTTTTGTGAGCAATATCGACAATGGAACAACAAAGAGAATTACAAATACACCGTACCAAGAACGTAGTGTGAGTTTTAGTCCTGATGGGAAGTCATTAGTTTATGCGGCAGAAGCAGACAATAGTTGGGGAATATATGAAACTTCTATAGTTAGAGAAGATGAGCCATATTTTTATGCTTCAACGCTATTAGAAGAGAAAGAGATTGTACAAACAGATAAAGAAGAATTTCAACCGGCCTATTCGCCAGACGGGAAAGAAGTCGCTTATCTCGAAGATAGAACAACTATAAAAGTGATTAATCTCGCATCTAAAAAATCGAGAACTATTGTACCTGCAAAGCATAATTATTCTTATGCTGATGGAGACATATGGTATCAGTGGTCGCCAGACAGTAAATGGTTTTTGTTTCAGTTTGGGCAACCAGAAGCGATTATGTCAGATGAAGTTGGATTAACTGAAGCGTCTGGCAAAGGTGAAATTCGAAACTTAACCCAAAGTGGTTATTTTGACTTTGCTCCGAAATGGTCTTCAGATGGAAAAATGATGACCTGGGTTACAACCCGTCAAAGTGGTAGAATGGAAAATGGTTTTCCCAATCAAGTAGATGTCTTTGCGATGTTTTTTTCAAAAGAAGCTTACGATACATTCAATTTATCCAAAGCAGACTTTGATCTTTTAAAAGAAATGGAGGATAAAAAAGATGGCAAAGACGATGATTCTAAGAAAGACGATGACAAAGAGGATACAAAAAGCGATGAATCTAAGGATCTAATTTTCGATTGGGAAAATATGACTGATAGAAAATTGAGGTTAACGACACATACATCAAACCTTAGTGATTGGCTACTCTCTAAGGAAGGTGACAAGTTGTATTATTTGTCGAGTTTTGAAGGTAAAAATGATCTTTGGGTTTCTGATTTAAGAAAGAAAGAGAATAAATTATTTGCCAAATTAGGTGTTGGTAATGGTAATATGATTCTTTCTAAGGATGGCAAATTCATTTTATTATTAGCCGATGGTAAACTTAAAAAAATTAGTACTTCGGATGGAAAAGTAAAACCAATAAGCACTAAAGGTGAAATGGTTTTAAAACAATCTGATGAACGCGACTATATTTTTAATCATAGCTGGAGGCAACTTAGAGATAAGTTTTACGTAGAAGACCTTCAAGGTGTGGATTGGGATTTTTATTATAAAGAATACGAGAAATTTCTTCCTCATATTAATAACAATTACGATTTCGCAGAAATGCTAAGTGAAATGTTAGGGGAAATGAACGCTTCGCATACAGGTAGTGGATATCGATATAATATGCCAAACGGAGATAGCACGGCATCTTTAGGGTTGTTGTACGACTATAACCATTCTGGTTCTGGCGTTAAGGTTGCTGAAGTTTTAAATGGTGGTCCAGTAGATAAGGCAGCATCTAAAGTAAGAGCTGGTCATATTATTGAAAAAATCGACGGTGAAGTTGTTACTCCAGAACTAGATTTCTATCAATTTTTGAATAGAAAACAAGATAATTTTGTTTTGCTCTCAATCTATGATCCAACAAACAAATCGAGATGGGAAGAAGTGGTTAAGCCAACCTCTTTAGGTGCTGAAAATCAACTTTTATATAAAAGATGGGTAGAATCTCGCCGACAAGAAGTTGAACGATTATCGGATGGAAAACTTGGTTATGTCCACGTTAGAGGGATGAATGACCCAAGTATGAGAGTGGTTATAGAAGAAGCTTTAGGTAAGCATTTAAGTGCGGACGCTTTGGTTGTTGACACACGTTTCAATGGAGGAGGAAATTTGCACGATGTACTATCTGACTTTTTAAATGGAAAAAAATATATGGAGATAATTCCACATGGTCAATATGTTGGTCATCAACCTAGAAGCCTATGGGTTAAGCCGTCGATTGTAGTGATGGGCGAAAGTAATTATTCTGATGCCCATTTATTTCCGGTTGCCTATAAAATAAAGGGAGTAGGTCAAACTCTTGGTATGCCAGTTCCAGGTACAGGAACTTTTGTCTGGTGGGAAACACAGATAGATCCAACGATTTATTTTGGGATTCCTATGGGAGGTTGGAGACCAATAGGACAGCCGTTTTTAGAAAATAACCAATTAGAGCCAGATATCAGAGTACAAAATATGCCAGGAATTATGGCGCAAGGTAGAGATCAACAAATTGAGGAAGCAGTAAAGACGCTCTTGGAAAACTAATTGGAAATTATAATTAGTATAGAAATGTCATTCTGAGTTTAGCGAAGAATCTCATTTTTGAATAGATATCCTCGACAAATAATCATAATGCTCACCAGCCATTACTTTTTCGCAGTGTAAGCCATTGGTAATACATGCGGATTTTAGTGTGTCAAAATCGAGATACAACCATTTCATAGGTTCTTCTTGTTCGCCTTTATAGCTGAGGTAGTAATCGAGTTCACCAAAATAGTGTTCAGAATAGTAGTCATCATACATGTATGAAATGTCTGAGGAATCGATTAATAGTTGTCCATTTGGATTTAGAAGCGATTTTATATGCTTTAAATACTTGGATACTTGTGATAATTCCTGAAAAATACCAGTACCATTCATGAGTATAAGAATGCTATCAAACCTTTCCTTTTCCTCTAAAAGTGATAATTTTTCAACGTTTAAAACACCACGGCTCTTAGCTACCGAAACAGCGCCTTTAGAAGTGTCTATAGCCTTAACATCAAGACCCTTATTCTGTAGCCATAATGAATGACTGCCAGATCCAGAGCCCACGTCGAGAATTTTGCCTTTACTTAATTGCAAGGCTTTTTGCTCTAGTTTTGGCATTTCAGTATAATCCCTGAATAAATAGGGCAGTGGTAGTTCATCGTCGTCCGAAATATTGGTAGACGTTATAAGATCTTCAGTATAATTTCCGTTATGGTAGTCTAATAAAGCTTTGCCAAATAGGTCTTTCATATTTTCTCATTCCTGCTTTCGCAGAAATGACATTAATTTTTATTGGTTAGTGAACTACGAATATATCTGAAAAATTTAATCATAACCAGTATTAATTCAATTCATTATTTACTTCTACCAATCGAGTTAACACCTTCTCTGTGGTGTTTAATAGGTCATTATATTTTAATCCTGTATATCGATTCATCATTTTTTTGGCGGTAATAAAGCCTTGGACGGTTTTAAACAAATCATCTTCGTTTACATTTTCCCAGGACTTTTCTATTAACGGGCCTTTTAAAGAATTAAATTCGTGAAGACCGTATTTTGATGTTATATAATCAATTTGTTTATCAAATCCTTCATTATTTACTTTGATTATAGACCCAGCAATGGCTTGTTGGTTTTGTAAATCTAAAAGAAGTGCATAGGTTTCATTATCAAATAATTCTATTGTGCCATTGGCTTGCATGGCTAAAAAGGTTTTATCATTCGGTGGTCTGTAGGCTTTACTATTGATTCTTAACTCATATCGTGCTATCTTAATTAAGGAATCAACTGTAGCATGTTCCGAAGACAAACGCGAGCTAATTTTTTCTATTGACAGGCTATCATCATTAATATATTTTGTAACCATATTGAGTGTTGTGGTATCTTGTTTTAAATCCTTAATTAAAGATTCTGTATAGGTTTTCCAAGACATTCGCTTTTTCTTGGTCTCATTCCAATTATTAATCTGCAGTGCAATAAGGATTCCGATAACGACTAGTATAATCTCACCAATGGCGTATTTAAAGTAACGACCAGTTTTGTTTTGTGCCATGAGGTTGTATCTTATCCTTCTGAAAAATTTTATCATAATCTATCATTCCTGCTTTCGTAGGAATGGCAACGATTTTTATTGCTTAGTGAACGACGAATATGCCTAAAGAATTTAATCATAACGCTCCAATTCTTTATCTATGGCTCTTATTAAACTATTACAACTCTGAGCAAAATTATTACTTAAACGTATTCTCGTTTGACTTGTATTGAGAAAAAATTCTGCTTTTCTGAAATAGCCTGTATATATTTTAGAATTAGGGTTGTGTATCCAAGTAGTGTCTATATCACTTAAATTTAAAGGCTTTTCATTTAATCTATCTATCAGCAATTCTAAAGGGTAAATATCTTTATTGTAAGCAATATCTTGACCATTACTATTTATCTCTAAAAATGCACTCTCATATCTTTTTGAAAGGCTATAATGCTCATCTATTAGACTTTTTAGATTCTTATTGTTTAGTGAATAAAAACTGCCATTATTCAGCATTTCATTGTAGGTGCTGTTAGTGACTTGGAAGGTCATCCAAGTAGTAGCTATGAGAGAGTCTAAAGTCAAAAATTGATAGATTGAAGGCTTGTTCTTTAATAAGTTAATGCCTTGAGTATTATTCTTTTCGTCTGCTGAATATATAGAATCGATTACACTTAATTGATTAATGTTATTTGTCAATTCCTCTTTTAAGTTGCTTAAATAATTTAATTCCTGTTTGTCACTCAACCTATTTTGATTCCAGTTATTTATTCCTAAGGCTAACAAAATACCTATCATTACAAGGATGATTTCGCCGATGGCGTATTTGAAATAACGACCTGTTTTATTTTCATTCATAAGGTTGTATCGGATTTTCCGGAAGAATTTTAGCATAGTTGGTTGGTAGTAAGTATTCAAATATAGATAAAAAGAGTATCAATTAGTTTCGGTAATTTTGTGTTATGCAAGACATTATCAAAAATCTACCAAAACACGCAAAGGAAAAGCAAAAAGAAAATAGAACCTTTTTTGCTAAACTTCAAAGAAAGCCACCTAAGCATTTGGACTATACCATGCAGGAATTGCATGAGGCTGAGTTTGAAAGAACGGATTGTTTGGAGTGTGCCAACTGCTGTAAAACAACGGGCCCCTTGTTTACGGACAAGGATATTTCTCGCATTTCAAAATTTTTTAAAATGAAGCCTAAAGAGTTTACGGAACAATTTTTGAGGATAGATGAAGATAATGATTATGTGCTGCAATCAGTACCGTGCACTTTTTTGGGAGCTGATAATTACTGTTCTATTTATGAGGTAAGACCAAAAGCATGTCGGGAATTTCCACATACAGATAGAAAGAAGTTTCAGCAGATATCTGATTTAACGCTTAAGAATGTGGCTATTTGTCCAGCAGCTTATAACATTGTCGAAGAAATGAAAAAGACCATTAAAATTTGATATTAAATACTATGAAAAAGAAAATAACCGTCCTTCTAATTTTATTTTTCTCTCTTAATATAGTTTACAGCCAACAATGGATGAACTCCTTAGAAATGGCAAAGCGTTTGGCATTATCCAATGATAAAATGGTATTGATGGTCTGGGAAGAGTCTGTGCTTGTGCCTTATCCTGCAATAATTAAGGATGAAAATGGTAAACAATTATTTATCAAAAACATGTTTGATGATGAAAGCGTCAGTGAGGTGTTTTGGAACTATTTTGTTCCAGTAATAGTCAGCGATCATCTGTATCCAGATTTATACGAGGAAGTTAAAGGGAAACGGAAGTCTTATATCGATAAGTTTAATGACGATGGCTTTAAAATATTGGATGCCAACGGAACTATAATTAACACAAATCCTATTACTGAAGAATATCTTGATCTCACATCGTTTATCAAAAACTACGGATTAAACACTAAATATTTAGAACAGGAGCTACGCAATTATAGAAAGGAAAAAGATTTTTACTCGGCATTTTACCTAGCAGACAGATACATTGATTATGCTACTCGAGTTAATAAAAAAGTAACTTCAGAATTTATAAACCTTTCTAGTGTTTATCTTAATGAAGCAAAAGACTTTTTAGAGAGGTCTGAGTTAGAGAATAAGCCGACCTTAATGCAGCGTTGTGAGCTATTAGAATTAAAGCAATACTTGGTACAAGCGCGTCCCAGAAAAGTATTGCGAGAATTAGAACGGATGGAGAAAGATCCCGGAATTGAAAAGACCAATGAGTCTCTGAAAGCATTTTTATACTTCACAGCGTACTTTCTTGTCAATGATGAAGAAAATGCTGATAAGTGGAAAAGTGAAGTTTCTTTAGTAGATTTGAAAAAAGTACAGGCAATTGTCGATAGTACTATTGGTCAAAGAAAGTAATGGAAACTTTATTTAATTATTTTGAAACCATACCGTCATCACACCGCAGTTTAATTCTTGTTGGTGGTATTACCTTTTTTTGGTTATTAGAAGGAGCCATTCCGCTTGTTAGATTCAATTATAAAAAGTGGCGCCACGCTATTCCTAACTTCTTTTTTACCCTAACAACTATTCTTATCAACTTTGGGTTGGCATTTCTTTTATTGGCAACAGCTGACTGGGTAAAGGCGAATGATTTCGGAATTATTAATTGGTTACCAGAAATGCCCTTATGGCTCTACGGACTTCTTGGTGTAATGCTTTTGGATTTTTTCGGTGCATACCTTTCTCATTTTGTGGAGCACAAAGTCAATCCGCTTTGGATGGTCCATTTGGTGCACCATACAGACCATAATGTGGATACGACTACTGCCAATAGACATCATCCCATAGAAAGCGTTATTCGTTTTGTCTTTACGCTTTTAGGAGTGTTTGTGGTTGGTACACCTATAGCTATTGTGTTTTTATATCAGTCTCTTTCTGTGGTTTTTACACAATTGACGCATGCCAATATTAAACTGCCAAAATCAGTGGATAAGGCGATAAGCTATGTTTTGGTATCGCCAGATATGCACAAAATCCACCATCACTATGTGTTGCCATATACAGATTCTAATTATGGTAATATTTTTTCGATATGGGATCGCTTATTCGGAACTTATAGGTACATGGACCGTGAAAATCTGGTATATGGAGTCGATGTTTTCTTTGACGAAGAGGAAAATGGAAAGATTGGAAACCTCTTAAAACAACCTTTTCAAAAATATAAACGGCCTACAATCATTCCTGATGCGGAATAACTGTTACCTTTTTATAATACTTTTGCTTGTTATGGGATGTCAACCAAATAAAGGCTTAGATATTCAAGGGCATCGCGGCTTCCGTGGTTTGTATCCCGAAAATTCTCTGATTGGTTTTGAGAAAGCCATCGATTTAGGTGTCACTACATTAGAACTTGATATTGCCATTACAAAAGACAATGAAGTCATTGTAACCCATGAACCTTTTATAAGTCGAAAGATTTGCCTAAACCCGAAGGGTGAAATCATTGACGAAAAGTTCGATATGCAATACAACCTATACAAGATGACACACAATGAGATTAAGCTGTTTGATTGTGGCTCTAAAGTGCATCCTGATTTTTCAGAACAGGAAAAAATAAAGGTGTATAAACCCTTGCTTTCTGAAGTTTTTGACCTGATCAAGCAAAAAGAATCGGATGTTAGGTTGAATATCGAACTAAAATCAGACCCATCCTATTATGGCTATTTCACTCCAAAGCCTAAGGACTACGTTACTATTGTTTTAAACACAATAGAAGAAAATGGATTTTTAGATAAAGTGAACCTCCAATCCTTCGACATTAATATTCTTGAAGAAATCCATAGTCAACACCCTAGTATGAAAATTGCCTTACTCATTGACGGTAATGAAAGCATCGAGGAAAAAAGAGATCAATTATCATTTAAGCCAGAAATCATTAGCCCTTATTTTTTATTGTTGCATAAAGAATTGGTGGTATCGCTTCAAGAAGAAGGTTATAAGGTCATCCCTTGGACGGTGAATACTGAAAGTGAACTAAAAGGAATGCTGAATTTTAGGGTCGATGGTATCATAACAGATTATCCAAACCGACTTTTTACAATTTTAAACGAGGACTAAAAACTAGTCTATTTTACACTTCCTCGAATATTTATTGCGTTTTGAAGATGTTTTTGTGTAGTATGTAAGAAATGGTTTTATGTTAGACTCGGATTAATTAATGACTGTTGAGTGGCACTTTTGTTGAACTTAATGGTTTTTTTAATGCATAAAACTACACTAGTCCTATTATTGGGGCTTATTTTTTCTTCTTATAATTCGGTATTTGGCCAAAATGATTTTGCCAGGATTGAAAAGAATCGGAATATCCGAGCTGAGAGTTTGTATCACGACTTAAACAAAACTAAGGATACACTGATTCTAAGCAGTAGCTCCAAGATTGGTTACGTGTATTCTATAAATAGAGAATATCAACGAGAAATAGATACTTATATCTTTGATTACGAATGTAAAATTCCGTTGACGAATCTAAGTAAAGGAAAACATGTGTTTGCGGTAGGACACATGTCAATGGCCATAGTTTTTGTAATTTATAAATTAGAGGACAACAGAACTGATAACACTATAGTTGCCGAACTACAATCAGCAAAAATTAATTCTGATATTAATTTTCTGGAAACCAATAAAGTATCGGACAACCCTAAGAAATCTCGTCATTAAAGAGATCTAAGTTTGTTATTGCTGTCGTAAATAAGGGGAACTCCAAAATTTACGATATCATTTCTAGCAAACTTTCTTTTACCTACATCCAACAAATCCCAACTTTTTACGTTAGTAGTTTTACTTAACCTATTTATTATGAAAAACATCTCCCTGTGTTTTTTATTAATGGTATTTGTATTGGCGTCATCTACTATTAATGCACAATCTGACTTTGCCAAAATCCGAAAGAATAAAAACTCAAGAGCAGCTGGGCTTTATCACGATTTAAACAAAACTAAGGATACACTAGTTCTAAAAAGTGACAGTAAAATCAATTATGCCTACGCTATTGATACTGAAAATGACTCTAAAAAGACTGAATTCCGTATTGATGGCACCTCCTTCAAAATCCCACTGAATCAATTCAAAAAGGGACGGCATGTTTTTGTAGCAGTACAATCGCCTTTAGAGATTGTTTTTGTGATTAATGTGTTGCAGGATGCAAAGCCTCAATTAGATTTAAAACCACTGAAATCGGTGATAAAAGAAGCTGTTGTTGGCACAGACGAAGAAGAGATTGAGAATTAGAAAAACCTTTATATTTCAATCAAATTCGTCGCTTCGAGTGTTCCGATAACTATCGGAATGTATCGAGAAGTAGAGTTTCATCAAAATTTACTAGATGAAATAAATGTTAGTCGTAAATAAGATATTTTTCTCTTACTTCTAAAAAGGCGGCTAACCCTTCTTGCCAAGTAGCTCTTATTTCAGCTTCACTTTTATCAGATTCTATCTGCTGTTGAAGTTTTGCCGTACCAGCATGGGTCGTAAAATTATCAGTATTAAAGACTTTCGATTTATCTGTGGCATTGGCGTAGGCATCCATGACGTACTTTAAGGTAAACTGTCGTTCTGCATTTATTTTAGACAAATCCACTCCATAACAAGTCTCACCTTTATGCTTTGGGTATTTAGAACCAAAATTGGGTTCTGGTGTGTAGCTAAATGAATAATACTCATTATTTAAAAACGGTGCTCCATAGCGCTGAAACTGAAATTCAGTGCCTCTCCCAGCATTGATATTCGTTCCCTCAAACAATCCTAAGCTAGGATATAGGGTTATAGCTTGGTCATTAGGTAGATTTGGTGAAGGTCTTATTGGTAGACTATAGCTAGAGTTGTGTGTATAATGTTTCGTTTCAATAATCGAAATATCACAGGTTACACCATTTGCAAGCCAACCTTCCCCGTTAATCATTTGCGCATATTCGCCAATCGTCATACCATGCACCAGCGGAATGGGGTGCATACCTAAAAAACTACTATGTTGCTCTTCAAGAATTGGACCATCAACATAATTTCCGTTTGGATTTGGGCGATCTAAAATGACCAACGGAATGTTATTCTCAGCACAGGCTTCCATCACATAATGTAAGGTAGAAATATAGGTGTAAAATCGAACTCCCACATCCTGAATATCAAAAATGACAATATCCAAATCGCTTAGTTGGTCGTTACTTGGTTTTTTATGTTTTCCATGAAGAGAAAAGATAGGTAAGCCGGTCTTATTGTCTTTGCCATCACTCACCAATTCACCCGCATCAGCAGTGCCTCGAAACCCATGCTCTGGAGAAAATACTTTTTTAATATCAATACCCAGAGCCAATAGGGAATCTACAATATGGGTATATAAATTGTCTTCCTTCTCTTCTCTCTTCTCTCTTCTCTTTTTAAAAATAACCGACGTCTGATTAGCCACAATCCCAACACGCTTTCCTTGTAGTAATGGTAAATAGCGTTCCGTTCTATTGGCACCAACAATAATGTTTTTTTCATCCTTTGGCTTCGTGCTTCGAGCTTCCTGCTTCAAACTTTCAGCTGTCACTTTTTCACTTCCAGCTTTTCCAGCACATGATATAACCATTGAGATAATACCGAAAATTATCGGGAATAAAACAGTATTTTTGAAAACCACTAAAGGCATAGACTAGATTGAATTTAGAGTTATTTATTGCAAAACGAATTATTGGTAATAAATCGTATAAAAGTAGTGTTTCGGCACCGATTATTAAAATTGGTATCGCTGCTATTGCTATAGGGATTATCGTAATGTTGGTGGCTATCGCTACTGGTTTAGGTCTTCAGCAAAAAATCAGGGATAAGGTCGTGGCTTTTAATGGGGATATCATTATCGATAATTACGATTCTAATGCCTCGGACGAGTCTCAGGTGCCCATATCTATAAATCAGGATTTTTATCCTGAATTTAAGACTGTTGAAGGCATAAAACATGTCCAAGGTGTGGCTACAAAGTTTTGTGTCATCAGAACTGAAAGTGAATTTGAAGGTGTTATCGTCAAGGGTGTTGGTAAGGATTATCGATGGGATTATTTTGAAGACTTTTTGGTCGATGGGCGGTTACCAAACTTTAAAGAAAATCTCAATAATGAAATTCTAGTATCCCGATATATTGCGAATCGCTTAGCACTGAATGTAGACGATAGGTTTCAAGCATTGTTTGGCGACTCTTTTGACCGTCTGCCACGACAAGTAGCTTTCGAAATTGTTGGTATTTATGACTCTGGATTTCAAGAACTGGATGAAAAATTTGTAATTGCAGATTTAAGACATATTCAGCGTCTCAACAAATGGGAGGAAGACCAAGTAGGAAATTTTGAAGTTTTTGTTGATGATTTTTCAGAGCTTGAAGCTAAGACCATTGAAGTTCATAATAACAGTCATCAGTTCTTAAAAGCAAAATCGGTGAAAGAAAAATATTTTACCATATTCGAATGGATTAAAATTTTTGATAACAACACCTATGGCATTATCGCCATTATGATTTTAGTGGCTGGGATTAATATGATCACGGCATTATTGGTTTTAATATTAGAGCGTACCCAGATGATTGGCATTTTAAAAGCGCTGGGATCTGCTAATTGGTCTATAAGAAAAGTGTTTCTGTATAATGCTTCATATTTGATTGGTTTAGGATTGTTATGGGGAAATCTAATTGGCTTAGGGCTACTATTCGCTCAAAAGTATTTTAAGTTTTTTCCTTTGAATCCACAAACCTACTACGTTACAGAAGCACCTGTTTACATTAGTTGGGATTATATAGTGGCTCTTAATGTTGGTACCTTTATTGTGAGTTTGCTCATGTTATTAATTCCTTCAATAATTGTATCTCGTATTTCGCCAGTTAAAGCGATACGATTCGATTGATTTCTGTGGTAATAAAACATAACTTACTTTTAACTTTCAGCTTCCTACATTTCACGTATTTTTGCATCGCAAAATAAAGACATGGATTACGCAAAAAACATACTCGAAACGATTGGTAATACGCCACTGGTTAAAATAAATAAATTGGTTGAAGAGTTGCCTTGTATGGTATTGGCCAAATACGAAACGTTTAATCCGGGCAATTCCGTAAAAGATAGAATGGCCGTTCAAATGATTGAAGATGCTGAAGCGGATGGTCGTTTAAAACCTGGAGGAACAATTATCGAAGGGACTTCTGGTAATACAGGGATGGGCTTAGCTTTGGCTGCCATCGTAAAAGGCTACAAGTGCATCTTTGTGATTTCAGATAAACAATCCAAAGAGAAAATGGACATTCTTAGAGCTGTTGGTGCTGAGGTTGTTGTTTGTCCGACGGATGTAGAACCCACTGACCCAAGGTCGTATTACTCAGTGTCAAAACGATTGGGTGAAGAAACACCTAATTCTTGGTACGTGAACCAATACGATAATCCAAGCAATACAAAAGCACATTATAAATCAACAGGTCCAGAAATCTGGAAACAAACCGATGGTAAAGTCACACATTTTGTAGTTGGTGTTGGTACAGGAGGAACTATTTCGGGAGTTGGAAAATATTTAAAAGAACAAAATCCGGAAGTTAAGGTTTGGGGAGTAGATACCTATGGTTCTGTATTTAAAAAGTATCACGAGACTGGCATTTTTGACGAAAAAGAAATCTACCCTTATGTCACCGAAGGTATCGGGGAAGATATTTTACCAGAAAACGTAAATTTTGAAATCATCGATGGCTTTACTAAAGTCACGGATAAAGATGCTGCTGTTTACACGCAAAAACTAGCTAAAGAAGAGGGTATGTTTTTAGGGAATTCTGCTGGTGCAGCCATTAAAGGGGTGTTGCAACTAAAGGAGCACTTTAAGCCAGAAGATGTTGTAGTTGTCTTATTCCATGATCATGGAAGTCGTTATGTCGGTAAAATGTTTAATGACGATTGGATGCGTGAGAAAGGGTATATTGACTAAGATTACATCCCTTTTTTCCAAACTTTATCTGAGGCTTCAAGATATTCTGACAAGGCCGCAGAACCATACCAATCATAAAGTTCGGCTTTTAAGAGATTGGCTTTAATAGCTGGGTCAGTTTGTAAAAGCTCTCTGGCTTCTTCTTTGCTTTTTACATTTAATATAAATAGTCCTCGATAAGAATCATCATTCTGTCCAAAAGGCCCAGCAACAACCAATTTGCCAGCCTCAGCCATAGTATTCATATTGCTCATGTGCCCTGCAAAACTTTCGCTTATAAATTCTTTGTCGGTTGTCGTATTAGACCCTGTTTTTAAGATGACGAAAATATAACTCTTCATTCCGTAGTCATCAGCTCCTAATTTGGTGGCAAGTGCTTCATCGTAATTAGGGTTAGTTTCTTGTGCTGATGTTATTTGAAATGAAATTAAGAAGATAAAGAATACGAATAGTGTTTTCATCAGTATAAGGTTTTAAAGACTCTCGAATCTATAAAAATAAAAATAATCTTATTGCTTTAATCATTTTGAAGGCCTATTTTTAAATATGCAAGAAGCCTTTCTACATTACATCTGGAAATTTCAAAAGCTAGACAGTACTAAGTTGATAACTACTAACGGAAAGGCTATTCAGGTTAACAATGTAGGTCAGCATAACTCAAACGCAGGTCCAGATTTTTTTAATGCCCAAGTGCTGATTGGAAAACAATTGTGGGCTGGTAATGTGGAAATTCATATAAAATCTTCGGATTGGTATGTGCATGGTCACGAAAAGGACAAAGCTTATGACAATGTTATTCTTCATGTCGTTTGGGAGCACGATACAGATATTTTTAGAGCAGACAATTCAGTAATCGATACTCTGGTTTTAGAGCCTTATGTGTCAAAATCGATTTTGAATTCCTATAACCATTTAATGTCTAATGAACAACGCTGGATTAATTGCGAAAATGATTTCCCAGACATTGATGACTTTACCATTTCTAACTGGTTAGAGCGTCTTTACATTGAACGCCTAGAGCGGAAATCCATAGAAATTGAAGACTTACTTACGAATTCTAATAATGATTGGGAAGCGGTTCTTTTTAAAATGTTGACTAAAAACTTTGGACTTAAAGTCAACGGAAAGCCTTTTATGAGTTTGGCGGAATCGATAGATTTTTCGGTGGTAAGAAAAACAAAAACAGAACTTTTGGATTTGGAAGCGCTACTTTTTGGCCAGACAGGATTACTGACTGAAGACGTAGAAAATAGCTATTATGTGGATCTTCAAAAGCGATATGATTATTTAAGACAAAAATTTAAACTCAATAATAGAGGTGTTTTACCACTGCAATTTTTTAGACTAAGGCCGCCAAATTTCCCTACAATCCGCCTCTCACAATTGGCAAATGTATTCCATAAACATTCCAATTTATTTTCAAAAATAATAGCAATGTCAAAGCTTGATGAGTTTTACACTCTATTTAATATAGAAACTTCTGAATTCTGGAAAACGCATTATACCTTTTCAAAAACATCTAAAAAAAGTGCTAAGAAATTAACGAAACCTTTTATAGATCTACTCATTATTAATACCATTATCCCTATAAAATTCAGTTATTCAAAATCAAGAGGAGAGAAAATTGAAGATCATATTTTAGAGCTTATTAAGAGCATAAAAATCGAAAACAATAGTATCACCAATACGTTTTTAGAATTAAAACCACTTGAAAAATCAGCATTGACTTCACAGTCCTTAATCCAATTAAAAACCGAATATTGCGATAAAAATAAGTGCTTGCTATGTGCTGTTGGAAATCAATTAATACTCAAAAAATAAGTAACTTGCAGTATGAATCTCTTCTACCGTACATTACTGTATTTTCAAAAACGTGGTTACGATGTTTGCCAACGCATTGCAGACCGTTTGGGAATTAGGGCAAAGATTGTAAGAACCTCTTTTATGTATTTAACCTTCGTAACTGTTGGTTTTGGTTTTGCCTTATATTTGTTTTTAGCATTTTGGATTCGGATAAAAGATATTATATACACCAAAAGAACTTCAGTTTTTGACCTTTAATTATGATTCTACCTTTAATTAAATTCTTTAGGTCAAAAATATATATTGCAGTGGCATTGTTAATTAGTTTATTGATTATCGGTGTTATGGGATTCCGATATGTGTCTGGTTACCCATGGATTGATGCTTTTTACATGACGGTCATTACGATAACCACAGTAGGCTTTTCTGAAGTACAGCCATTAGACCCGGCTTCTAAAATATTTACAATTTTTTTAATACTAGGTAGTGTAGTCATTGTTGGGTATGCCATTTCTGTTATTACAGAATATATATTAAGTAGAAATAATTTTGAAGATATAAAACAGCGACAAATGCAAAAAAGAATTGATAAAATGACCAATCATATTATTATTTGTGGCTATGGTCGAAACGGAAAACAAGCTGCAAAGAAATTATTGGATTATGATAAGGAATTTGTAGTTATTGAAAAGGATAAAGATGTTGCGGAACGGTTTCAAACAGATGATATCCCCTTTGTAGTTGGTAATGCAAATGAGGATGATATCCTTAAATATGCGGGTATAGAACGTGCATCTGTATTGATTACTGCACTGCCAAGTGATGCAGATAATTTGTTTGTCGTTCTATCAGCTAGACAAATTAATAAAGACTTGTCTATTATAAGCAGAGCCTCAGAGGAGACTTCTTATGAAAAATTGAAATTGGCAGGTGCAAATAATGTTATTCTCCCAGACAGAATAGGTGGTGATCACATGGCTTCTTTAGTTGTGGTTCCAGATTTAATTGAGTTTATCGATAATCTTTCTATCGTAGGCGAAAGTAACATCAATATTGAAGAGTTGGCTGTGGAGCAATTGTACAATGCCCAAAAAATGAAAACTATTCGCGATTTGGATTTAAGACGTATTACGGGTTGTACGGTTATTGGTTTTAAAACCGCAAAAGGGAATTATGTTGTTAATCCTGAAGCGGATACCAAATTGGCACCCGGTTCTAAAATCATTGTCTTGGGTCGCCCCGAGCAAATTGAAAAATTAAATTCAGAATACGATATCGACTAGTGCGTCATGTATTTTAACTCGACTGGTTTTAATAACTCAGTTTTTTTTAGCATCTTGTCGCCTTTAAAAACTAAACTAACTAATAATTTTCCTATGAAGAAATATCTTCTTTCAATTTTTGCATTGATAATTCCATTTTTGGGTATTGCACAAGAAAGTGCTTCCGAAAAAATTGATACTGTTTTTAAAGATTATACAAGCTGGTTTGTAGATGCTATTTTTTATGAGATACCATTTTCAGAAACCTATCAAATTCCTTGGGTTTTAATTGTGTTAGTCGGCGGTGCAACGTATTTTACCTTTTACTTCAAGTTTATAAACTTTACGGGTTTTAGAACAGCATTAAAGGTTGTAAGCGGAAAATATGAAGACATTGAGAAGCATGGTGCAGATACATTATACGGTGATCAAACACCAAATGAGGGTGAAGATATTATAGAAACTATACGTGACGAAAGTGCTGACGGAGAAGTTTCACATTTCCAAGCATTAACTGCGGCACTATCTGCAACAGTAGGCTTAGGAAATATAGCAGGTGTTGCTGTGGCCTTATCCATTGGTGGTCCTGGGGCAACATTTTGGATGATTTTAGCAGGTCTGTTAGGTATGGCCTCAAAATTTGCTGAATGTACATTGGGTGTAAAGTATAGAGATGTTGGAGAAGATGGTACAGTTTACGGTGGGCCAATGTATTACTTGTCAAAAGGACTCAAATCAAAAGGAATGGGTGGTTTTGGTAAAGTTTTAGCAGTACTTTTTGCAGTTTTTGTCATTGGAGGATCCTTTGGAGGCGGAAATATGTTTCAAGCTAACCAAGCAGCTGCACAATTTGTAAAGTTGTTTGATTTAGGTGGATCAAATGCTGGACTATATTTTGGTTTAGTAATGGCTGTTTTAGTGGCTATAGTAATTATTGGTGGAATAAAAAGAATAGCCAAAGTAACTGAGAAAATAGTGCCATTTATGGCAGGTATCTATGTGTTAGCTGCCTTAATTATTCTAGGTGCTAACTTTTCTCTTATTGATGATGCATTTACTCTGATATATAAAGGTGCGTTCTCTGGTTTAGGAATTGCTGGTGGTCTTGTGGGTGTAATGATACAAGGTATACGTAGAGGTGCATTCTCAAATGAGGCTGGTGTTGGTTCTGCTGCTATTGCACACTCTGCTGTTAGAACAAAATATCCTGCAAGTGAAGGTATTGTGGCACTTTTAGAGCCTTTTGTAGATACGGTTGTAATCTGTACAATGACTGCCTTGGTTATTGTAATAACAAATTTTGACGGATCATTTATGGAATATGGAGTAGAGGTTAAAGAAGGTGTTGAAATTACTGCTCAAGCTTTTGATACCGTTATTCCTCATTTCTCTATCATCCTAACTGTAGCGGTTATACTCTTTGCGTTTTCAACAATGATTTCTTGGTCATACTATGGTATGCAAGGATGGGTTTATTTATTCGGAAAAGGAAAAATGACCGATTTAATTTATAAAATTCTCTTTTTATTCTTCGTTGTGGTAGGAGCTTCAATTAGTCTTGGCGCTGTCATTGATTTTTCAGATGCCATGATTTTTGCCATGGTTGTTCCTAATATTATAGGGGTTATTTTGTTATCCCCGATAATAAAAAAGGAGCTCAGCAAATATTACAAAGCTATCTCAGTTAAAGATGAAGCAATTGAGGAGGGTGCAGAAGACCTTAATGAGAAATTATAGAAGACAATTCTAAGAAATGAAATCCCACTTCCAGTTTAGTAAACAACAACGGAGTGGGATTTTTTTATTACTATCTGTTATTATCATCCTCTTAGGGGTTTTGTATTTTATTGATTTCAGTCCAGATGAAATAGAAGCAGATAATGAGTCATTAATCGTTTTTCAAAGAGAAATAGATTCCTTAAAACAGGTTGAGCTAGAAAATCGAAAGCCAAAATTATTTCCTTTTAATCCAAACTTTATTACTGATTACAAAGGTTATACCTTAGGCATGTCTACTGAAGAGATCGATAAATTATTAGCGTTTAGAGCTAAGGACCAATGGGTCAATTCAGCAAAAGAGTTTCAAAATGTAACAGGCGTTTCAGATTCATTATTATCGGTAATATCTCCTTATTTTAAATTCCCGGATTGGGTGACTGATCCTAAAACAAAATATACCAACTCTGGGTTTTCATCCTCAAACTCACCAAAGTCTTTCGAACAAAAAATAGATTTAAATAAAGCCACTGCCAGTCAACTAATACGTGTTTACGGAGTTGGAGATAAACTATCTCAAAGAATCATCGATTACCGAGATAAATATAAAGGTGGATTTATAGCAGATGTGGAACTTATGGAAGTGTACGGACTGTCCCCAGAAGTTATAGAACGCATCACTAATGAGTTTACTGTGAAAACACCTAGACCGATAACAACTTTTAATCTTAATTCGGCCACAAGAGATCAATTGGTGACAATTCCGTATATTGATTATGAAATTGCTGCACGCATTATTGAAGCCAGAACCTTGAGAGATGGGTTTAAATCTCTAGATGAATTAACAAAAGTTGAAGATTTCCCAATCTCTAAAATCGAGATAATTAAGTTATATTTACAGCTTTAAAAAAAGCAATTAATGTCAGACTTATATTTTACAGAAGAACACCAATTATTTAGGGAGAGTTTACGCGATTTTTTGAAGAAAGAAGTTGTTCCCCATATTGAAAAATGGGAAAAAACAGGAGAGATAGAACGGTTTATATGGAAGAAATTCGGAGATATGGGCTATTTCGGATTGGCCTATCCTGAAGAGTATGGAGGCTTGGATCTAGATCTATTTTATACCGTTATATGGCTCGAGGAATTGCAACGTATCAATTCTGGGGGATTTTCTGCAGCCATGTGGGCTCATGCCTATTTGGCCATGACTCATCTTAATAAAGAAGGGAATCACGAGCAAAAAGAAAAATATTTAGCTCCAAGTATAGCAGGTGATTTAATAGGCTGCTTGTGTATCACTGAACCTTTCGGAGGTAGTGATGTTGCAGGTATGCGAACGACTGCTGAGAAAAAAGGCGACACCTATGTCATCAATGGATCAAAAACATTTATAACCAATGGTGTCTTTAGTGATTATTTGGTGGTTGCAGCAAAAACAAACCCAGAATTAGGTAATAAGGGTATTAGCATTTTTGTAATGGATCGCGATACACCAGGTATTTCTGCAACAAAGCTTGATAAATTAGGATGGAGAGCATCAGATACAGGTGAAATTGCATTTGATAATGTTGAAGTACCTACTTCTAGTCTTATGGGAGAAGAGAATATGGGCTTTGCTTACATCATGCAGCATTTCTCATTAGAGCGATTGATAATGGGTGTCAATGCTCATGCCCGTGCCGAGTATGCGCTAGAATATGCCAAACAATATATGAGTGAGCGAACTGCTTTTGGACGTACAATCGATAAGTTTCAAGCGTTGCGTCATACGTTTGCAGATTGTGAAACTCAGATGGAAATTTGTAAACAGTTCAATTATTATGTTACCAAGCGATTGGACATGGGAGATTATGTTGTTAAAGAAGCAACCATGTCTAAATTGCAATCTACTAAAATGGCCGACGATGTTATATATCAATGTCTTCAATTTTTAGGTGGTTATGGCTATATGGAAGATTATCCTATGGCAAGGCTGGCAAGAGATAGTCGCCTTGGGCCCATAGGAGGAGGTACTTCGGAGATATTGAAGGAAATCATAGCAAAAATGGTCATAGATAATAAAGACTATAAACCGGCAACATAATTTGTGTTATGAAATTGACCTCAAGAACTTTTTTATACCTACTTATTGTAATTAGTTCTTTTGGCTATGCTCAAATTGAGTTAAAAAGCAAAGTGGTTGATTTCACAAATTTATTGCCCATTGAAAATGCCAGTATTTATATAAAAAATACGACGATTGGCACGGTGAGTAATTCTGACGGAAAATTTGTGTTGTCTGTACCAAGTAGGTTTGAAAACGATACGCTTGTTATTTCATCCATTGGTTTTAAAAGCTACAAAGCTGCTGTCAATAGCTTTATTAATTCTGAAGATATTTTTCTCGAAGAGGATGTTGCTTCGTTAGATGAGGTAGTTATCAATGCAGAGCCTAGACCCACAACTGGCAATGAGATTGTGTTAAAAGCGATTCGAAAATTGGAATCGAACTTACCAGATTCATCCTATCTTCAAAAAGGGTTTTTAAGACATAAAGAGCGGAACAACAAAGAGTTTAAGTGGTTGATTGAAAGTGCTATTACGGTTTATGACTCTGGCTACACTGCGAGTAGCGATAAACATTTAAAGGTTAATGTTGATGAGGTTAGAAAGAGCTACGATCTGCGAGATGTCGATAGCCTTTTTACCTATGTGTCCTACAAAAATCAAAACAATAGCGGATTACGTTTAAACTTAAAAGAAATTGATAGGGAAGACGTCCAAACTTCAGAATTAGTTGAAGCAATAAAATGGAATGACAAACGCGTCAATGGGCTTCAAAATATATTCCAAGGAAAACTTAACCTTCTTAGAAATTCAAAAGATAATAAAGCATTATTTGGTGAAGACATATTAAATAAGCATCAGTTTCAATTAGATACTATTTTAGTAGATAATGACCGCAAAATCTATAAGATTAAAATTTCAGAAAGCTCTGATTTTGTTGGGCTCGACACTAAAGGAATCTATAACGAAGGGTTTAATGCCAATGGCTGGTTATATATTTACTACGACAATTATGCTATAAAGAAAGTGGAGTACGAATTGGTTGCAGCTTCAGAAGTTCAAAAAGAACGAAGTAAGCGATTGTTGGGAACACAGATTAATCATAAGTTGGTCATTAATTATATGGAGTACAATGATAAGATGTATCCAAATTATATCTATTATGAAACTCCAAAATTAGTCAATGTCGCTTTAAAAGCAAAAGGAAAAATCACCGATGCCGAGAAAGACCGATACAATAAAGAAGAACGCTACTACACAACAGTACAAGAAATATTGTTTACAGAAGTCATTTTAGATGAAGCTGTTATAGAACAAGAACTACAATCGGAATGGGATATGGATATATTTTCGCCAAAACCATACAATAAGGATTTCTGGAAAAACTACAACGTGCTTTTAGAAAGTGAAGAAGAAGAAAAGCTCATTCAAGATCTTACAAAAAGAGCCACTTTATTTAAGGATTAAAAAATTTCAAAAAAATTAGTGTCAGTTTTTAAAGAGTTTTTATATTTGCGCCTTCAAAATCTAAAAGAGAGGAGGTTAAGACACTATGTTAGTAATTCCAATTAAAGAAGGAGAAAATATAGATAGAGCGTTAAAGCGTTACAAGCGAAAGTTTGATAAAACAGGAACGAAGCGTCAGCTGCAAACACGTAAGCAGTTTACCAAACCTTCTGTAGAACGTAGAGCGCAAATTCAAAAAGCACAATATGTTCAAGGTCTTAGAGATGCAGAGCAATTCTAATCTATTGAAATTATAATATTAAAATCCCGTATCCCTCGATGCGGGATTTTTTTATGCTCTTTTTTTATTGCTCAGATAAAACAGTTACATTTAAAATGAATTAGAAGGAACTCCATGTCTGTTGAAAAATTTTCCGATTACCTTACTTTAGAAAAAAAATATTCTAAGCACACCGTAACAGCATACATTAATGATTTAGATGCCTTTCAACTATTTCTAAATGATGTCTATGAGGGTGATGCAATCATAACGGCTAATTATGGACAGATAAGGCAATGGATAGTGGCTCTTGTCAACGACGGAATTTCTAACCGAAGTATAAATAGAAAAATTTCTTCTCTAAGTTCGTATTATAAGTACCTCCAAAAAGTGTCTGACTTAAAAGAAAATCCCTTGGTAAAACACCGTGCTTTAAAGGTTGAAAAAAAAGTTCAGATACCTTTTTCTGAAACGGAACTGAAGGAAGCTTTACTATTAATCAATGAAGAGGTTTCAGATTTTGAAAGTGCCAGAGATAAACTCGTTGTAGAATTATTTTATGCCACTGGTATTCGGCGGATAGAATTAGTGGAAATAAAACTCAAAGATATAGATAGATCTACTAAAATGTTAAAGGTGTTGGGTAAAAGAAATAAGGAGCGTTTTATTCCGTTATTAGATTCACTAGTAAGTTCTTTAGACACCTATTTAGTTCATCGAAATCAGTTAGAAACGATTACTGATAAAGACTATTTATTTTTAACAAAAAAAGGTCTTAAAATTTACGAAATGCTTGTTTACAGAATTATAAATAAGTACTTTAGTAAAGTGTCCTCAAAATTAAAATGTAGTCCGCATGTTATTAGACATTCCTTTGCGACACATTTATTAAATGAAGGCGCTGATTTAAATGCCGTAAAAGAACTTCTTGGGCATTCGAGCTTGGCAGCAACACAAGTCTATACACACAATAGTATAGCAGAACTCAAAAAAGTGTACGCCAATGCACATCCAAGGAATTTGAAATAATGTTTAACCAAAAAACAATGTCGTATGAAAGTAAACACCCAATCTGTAAATTTTGTCGCTGACCAAAAACTCATCAACTTTATTCAAAAGCGATTAGATAAACTAGAATTATTTTACGACAAAATCATTCAATCAGATGTTTATTTAAAGGTTGAAAACACCAGTGACAAAGAAAATAAAATCTTTGAGGCAAAAGTAAGTATACCAGGAGATAGTTTAATCGTTAAAAAGCAATGTCGCAGTTTTGAACAAGGTGCGGATATGGCTGCTTCATCACTAGAAAGACAGCTTGTTAAACGCAAAGAAAAAATGCGTGCATATTAAAATAAAAATTTATCGAAAATGTTTTGAATAAATAAATAAAACACTACATTTGCAGTCCGTTAGAAATAGCGGACTTTTTTATGCTAATTTTTTAGCTGCAAAAAGTGCAAAAAAGCCGATGTAGCTCAGCTGGCTAGAGCAGCTGATTTGTAATCAGCAGGTCGTGGGTTCGAGTCCCTCCATCGGCTCTAAAATTTCTGCTTTCGCAGAAATCTCAAACCGTAAGATTTGAGTAACGTTATTTGACTTTTGGAATTTAATTTTTTGGAATTTCAAAAAGATTTTGGGGAGATACTCAAGCGGCCAACGAGGACAGACTGTAACTCTGTTGTCTTTCGACTTCGCAGGTTCGAATCCTGCTCTCCCCACAAAGAATTTTTTATAAGCTGTTGTCAAAAGCTAGCTTTTGTAAAACCGCGTTGAGAAATTCTTTGGATTGGGTCACCAATCCAGGATCACCGAACGTAGTGAGGTAATCCTCATAAAATGAGGATTAAGCAAAGCGAGGTAATCTTAAAATTGTAAGAGATACATCTTAATTAAACTTAGGATTATCTATTTGAAATATTGAACACCATTAATTAAGGCAACTTAATTATAAATGCGGGAGTAGCTCAGTTGGTAGAGCGTCAGCCTTCCAAGCTGAATGTCGCCGGTTCGAACCCGGTCTCCCGCTCTAGAATTTACGAATTACGAATTTCGATTTGCGAATCGTAAATCAGCTATCGGCAATCGTAAATCAATTGCCGGCGTAGCTCAGGGGTAGAGCGTTTCCTTGGTAAGGAAGAGGCCACGGGTTCAAATCCCGTCGTTGGCTCTATCAGTAGAGAGGCCATTACGCTACAAGCGTGACCGTTGGCTCTATTTCAGTAAAGAATTAAAATTGAACACTAATATTAAATAAGATAAAATAAATTAAACATGGCAAAGGCAACTTTCGATCGTTCAAAACCACACTTAAACATTGGTACTATTGGACACGTAGATCACGGTAAAACAACTTTAACTGCTGCTATTACTAAAGTATTAGCTGATGCAGGTTTATCTGAAGCAAGATCATTTGATCAAATTGATAATGCACCAGAAGAAAAAGAAAGAGGTATTACAATTAATACATCTCACGTAGAATATGCAACAGCAAATCGTCACTATGCTCACGTTGACTGTCCAGGTCACGCGGATTACGTAAAGAACATGGTAACTGGTGCTGCGCAAATGGATGGTGCTATCTTAGTTGTTGCTGCAACAGATGGTCCAATGCCACAAACTCGTGAGCACATCCTTTTAGGACGTCAGGTAGGTATTCCTCGTATTGTTGTATTCATGAACAAAGTGGATATGGTTGATGACGAAGAATTATTAGAATTAGTTGAAATGGAAATTAGAGATTTATTATCATTCTACGAATATGATGGTGATAATGGACCTGTAATTGCTGGTTCTGCTCTAGGTGCACTTAACGGTGAGCAAAAGTGGGTTGATTCAGTAATGGAATTGATGGAAGCAGTAGATAGCTGGATTGAAGAGCCTGTTCGTGAAATGGACAAGCCATTCTTAATGCCTATCGAAGATGTATTCTCAATTACTGGTCGTGGAACTGTTGCCACAGGTCGTATCGAAACTGGTGTTGCTAATACAGGTGATCCTGTTGAGATCATTGGTATGGGTGCTGAGAAATTAACATCTACTATTACTGGTATTGAGATGTTCCGTCAAATCTTAGATAGAGGTGAAGCTGGTGATAACGCTGGTATCTTATTAAGAGGTATTGAGAAATCTCAAATCTCTAGAGGTATGGTAATTACTAAGCCAGGTTCTGTAACACCACACGCTAAATTTAAAGCTGAGGTTTATATCCTTAAAAAAGAAGAAGGTGGACGTCACACTCCATTCCATAATAACTACCGTCCACAGTTCTACGTACGTACAACTGACGTAACAGGAAACATCGCACTTCCTGATGGAGTTGAAATGGTAATGCCTGGAGATAACTTAACTATTACAGTAGAGTTAATCAACACAATTGCAATGAACGTAGGTTTACGTTTCGCTATCCGTGAAGGTGGTAGAACAGTTGGTGCTGGTCAGGTAACTGAAATTTTAGACTAATTACATAGTATTATATTAATTAAGGTGTTCCGAAAATTCGGAACGCCTTGATTAGTATTAACGGGTTTACCTAATCTCAATACATTTTGAGACATAGAGAAAACTCATTTACGGGTTTAGCTCAGTTGGTAGAGCACTGGTCTCCAAAACCAGGTGTCGGGAGTTCGAGCCTCTCAACCCGTGCAAATAAAGAATCAAAATGGCAGGATTAATTAATTACATCAAGGAATCTTTCGAAGAGTTAAAAAATAACGTAACATGGACTCCATGGCCAGAAGCACAGCGTCTAACAGTGTTAGTTGCTGTCTTTTCAATTATATTTTCTTTGGCGATTTGGGGAGTGGATACAGTGTTCAGTAGAGCAATTACGGCTTACTTTTCTTTGATTAATTAATCTGAAACAACGGAAATCGAATATATGTCTGAAAAGAATTCAAATAAAAAATGGTACGTTGTTAGAGCTGTAAGTGGGCAGGAAAACAAAATCAAAAACTATATCGAAAATGAAATTTCGAGATTAGGTTTAGAAGATTATGTGGACCAAGTTTTAGTGCCGACTGAGAAAGTTATTCAAATTCGCAATGGAAAAAAAGTAAACAAGGAACGTGTTTATTTTCCAGGTTATATTATGATTCAAGCGAATTTGAGTGGTGAAATTCCGCATATTATTAAATCGATAACAAACGTTATTGGATTTTTAGGTGAGACTAAGGGTGGAGACCCTGTGCCTTTAAGACAGTCTGAGGTTAATAGAATGCTAGGTAAAGTAGATGAGTTATCTCTAGAGGCTGATGCAAATATTGCTATTCCATTTACAATTGGAGAAACTGTTAAAGTAATAGACGGACCATTCAATGGATTTGATGGTACGATTGAAAAGATAAATGAAGAAAAGCGTAAGCTTGAGGTAATGGTTAAGATTTTTGGAAGAAAGACACCATTAGAATTGAGTTATATGCAAGTTGAAAAAGTATAATAATTGTTACATTATATAGCGTTGTTTTAAGCTTCCAATTTAGAGTAACGTGCAAATTAATTTAAAATGGCAAAAGAACTAGACAAAGTAGTTAAATTACAAGTTCGGGGAGGTGCTGCGAATCCATCGCCACCGGTTGGACCCGCTTTAGGTGCTGCTGGAGTTAATATCATGGAGTTCTGTAAGCAGTTTAATGCTAGAACCCAAGATAAACCAGGTAAAGTTTTACCTGTGGTTATTTCTGTTTTCAAAGACAAATCATTTGACTTTGTAATCAAGACACCACCAGCTGCAGTACAATTATTAGAAGCGGCCAAAGTAAAGAAAGGATCTGGAGAACCAAACCGAAGAAAAGTAGCAAAAGTCACTTGGGATCAAGTAAAGGCTATTGCAGAAGACAAAATGCAAGATTTAAATGCATTTGAGATTGGATCAGCTATGAAAATGGTAGCTGGTACAGCGAGGTCAATGGGTATCACAGTTAAAGGAGGAGAAGCTCCAAACTAAAATTTTTTGAAATGGCAAGATTAACAAAAAAGCAAAAAGAAGCTAGAGCTAAAGTTGATAGAAACAAATTTTATACTCTAGAAGAAGCTTCAGCTTTACTTAAAGAAATCACATACACAAAATTTGATGCCTCAGTAGATTTAGCCGTAAGATTAGGCGTAGATCCTCGTAAGGCAAATCAAATGGTACGTGGTGTAGTTTCATTACCACACGGTACAGGTAAAGACATGAAGGTTCTTGCATTAGTAACTCCAGACAAAGAAGAAGAAGCAAAAGAAGCTGGCGCTGATTATGTGGGGTTAGATGAATACTTACAGAAGATTAAAGATGGTTGGACGGATGTTGACGTTATCGTCACTATGCCAAGCATTATGGGTAAGTTAGGACCATTAGGTAGAGTATTAGGACCAAGAGGTCTTATGCCAAACCCTAAAACAGGAACAGTAACAATGGATGTGGCTAAGGCCGTAAGTGAAGTTAAAGCTGGTAAAATTGATTTTAGAGTAGACAAAACAGGTATTGTGCATGCACCAATCGGTAAAGCGTCTTTTAGCGCTGAAAAATTGGTGGGTAATGCTAATGAGTTGATTACTACTTTAATTAAAATGAAGCCTGTTGCAGCTAAAGGAATATATGTGAAGAGTATTTATTTATCAAGTACTATGAGCCCAAGTATTCCTATTGATCCAAAAACTAATCAGAAGTAAGACGTAGTTAAACTTTAATAATTATGACAAGAGAAGAAAAATCATTGGTAATTGAAGAGTTAACTGCTCAACTTGCAGATAATACAAATATTTATTTAGCAGATATTTCTGGGTTAAATGCAGTAGACACTTCAAATTTACGTAGAGCAGCTTTTAAAGCTAACGTAAGATTAGCTGTTGTAAAAAATACATTACTAGAAAAGGCAATGGAAGCCTCTGATAAAGATTTCGGAGAGTTACCAACGACCTTAAAAGGTAACACATCTGTAATGTATTCTGAAACAGGTAATGCTCCTGCTAAATTGATTAAAAACTTTAGAAAGAAATCAGAAAAGCCTTTATTAAAAGGTGCTTTCATAGAAGAGTCAATTTACATTGGGGACGAATTATTAGATACTTTAGTAGATATCAAATCAAGAGAAGAATTACTTGGTGAGATTATTGGATTGTTACAATCTCCTGCTAAGAATGTTATTTCAGCACTTAAATCAGGTGGTGGAACCATTGCAGGTATCTTAAAAACATTATCCGAAAAAGAAGGATAAAACGCGAGTACGCACTTAAAAATTAAAATAAAAACACACACTTATTAAAACGATAGAAAATGGCAGATTTAAAAGATTTCGCAGAACAATTAGTTAATTTAACTGTAAAAGAAGTTAACGAATTAGCTGATATTTTAAAAGAAGAATACGGTATTGAACCAGCCGCAGCTGCAGTAGCAGTTGCTGGAGGTGGAGCTGCTGCAGGCGGTGAAGCTGCTGAAGAGCAATCTGAATTCGACGTAATCCTTAAAGCAGCAGGAGGTTCTAAATTAGCAGTTGTAAAACTTGTTAAAGAATTAACTGGATTAGGATTAAAAGACGCTAAAGGATTAGTTGACGATGCGCCTAGCGCAATCAAAGAAGGTATTGCTAAAGACGAAGCTGAAGCATTAAAAGCACAGTTAGAAGAGGCTGGAGCAGAGGTTGAGCTTAAGTAAGCTTAACACATACCTACAAAATTTGGTTTAGGTTTATCCCGCAAAAAGATGCGGGATAAGACCTAAACCCTTTTGTGTATATAATAGTAATGTATACACGCACATTATATTTTTAATCAAAATTTCGTTCATCGATGTTATCACAAACAGCTGAAAGATTAAATTTTTCTTCTATTGTAAATAAAACTGGCTATCCAGATTTCTTGGATATTCAGATCAAATCCTTCCAGGATTTTTTCCAATTAGAGACAAAATCAGATCAAAGAGGTAATGAAGGGTTATACAATACCTTTATGGAAAACTTTCCAATTACCGACACAAGAAACCAATTCGTATTAGAATTTTTGGATTATTTTATTGATCCACCACGATATACAATCGAAGAATGTATTGAAAGAGGATTAACTTACAGTGTGCCGCTAAAGGCAAGATTGAAATTATACTGTACAGACCCTGAACACGAGGACTTTGAGACGATTGTTCAAGATGTGTACTTAGGTACAATTCCTTACATGACCCCTAGTGGAACATTTTGTATCAACGGTGCTGAACGTGTAGTTGTATCACAATTGCATAGATCACCTGGTGTATTCTTCAGTCAATCATTCCACGCTAATGGTACAAAGTTATATTCTGCAAGAGTTATTCCTTTTAAAGGATCTTGGATAGAATTTGCTACCGATATCAATAGCGTTATGTATGCTTATATCGACAGAAAGAAAAAACTTCCTGTTACAACATTGTTTAGAGCAATTGGTTTTGAGCGTGATAAAGATATTCTCGAAATATTTGATCTTGCTGAAGAAGTAAAAGTTTCTAAATCAGGATTGAAGAAAGTTATCGGTCGTAAGCTTGCTGCACGTGTATTAAATACATGGCACGAAGATTTCGTTGATGAAGATACTGGTGAAGTTGTATCTATTGAGCGTAACGAAATTGTATTAGATCGTGATACTATAATAGATAAAGATAATATTGAAGAAATCCTTGAAGCGGGTGTAAAAACAATTCTTTTACACAAAGAAAGTGCTCAGCAAGGAGATTATGCAATTATTCATAATACATTACAAAAAGATCCAACAAACTCTGAAAAAGAAGCTGTTGAACATATTTACCGTCAATTACGTAATGCTGAGCCGCCAGATGAGGAAACAGCGCGTGGTATCATTGACAAATTATTCTTTTCTGACCAACGTTACTCTTTAGGTGAAGTAGGTCGTTACAGAATGAATAAAAAATTACAGTTAGATATCGGAATGGATAAGCAAGTGCTTACTAAAGAAGATATCATAACTATCATTAAATATTTAATCGAGCTGATCAATTCAAAAGCTGAGATTGATGACATCGATCACTTATCTAACCGTCGTGTACGTACAGTTGGTGAGCAGTTGTCGTCTCAATTTGGTGTTGGTTTGGCACGTATGGCGCGTACCATTCGTGAGCGTATGAACGTTCGTGACAATGAGGTATTTACTCCAATTGATTTGATTAACGCTAAGACATTATCGTCTGTAATCAATTCATTCTTTGGTACAAACCAGTTGTCTCAGTTTATGGATCAAACAAATCCATTAGCGGAGATAACTCACAAACGTCGTTTGTCAGCATTAGGACCTGGAGGTTTATCTAGAGAAAGAGCTGGATTCGAAGTTCGTGACGTTCACTATACACATTACGGACGTTTATGTCCTATTGAAACACCAGAAGGACCAAACATTGGTTTAATTTCTTCATTATCTTGTTTCGCAAAGGTGAATTCTATGGGATTCATTGAAACTCCATACAGAAAAGTTGAAAAAGGTGTTGTTGATATTAAAAATGAGCCGACATATCTAAGTGCTGAAGAAGAAGAGGATATGTTAATCGCTCAAGCCACAATTGACGTTGATGACAAAGGGAAAATTAAAGCAGATAAAATTATCTCTCGTCAAGAAGGTGATTTCCCTGTAATTGACCCAATGAACGTTAATTATACGGATGTTGCACCTAATCAAATTGCATCGATTTCTGCATCATTGATTCCATTCTTGGAGCATGATGATGCCAACCGTGCATTGATGGGATCTAACATGATGCGTCAGGCCGTTCCTTTATTACGACCTGAATCTCCAATTGTTGGTACAGGGTTAGAAAGACAAGTAGCATCTGACTCAAGAGTACTTATAAATGGAGAAGGAGCTGGTGTTGTTGAGTATGTTGATGCTGATAAAATAACAATTAAGTATGAACGAACTAATGACGAGGCTATGGTTAGCTTTGATAGTGATACCAAAACGTATCCATTAGTGAAGTTTAGAAAAACGAATCAAGGGACATCGATCAACTTAAAGCCTATTGTTAAAAAAGGTGATAAGGTTGAAAGAGGACAAGTACTTTGTGAGGGTTATGCAACACAATCTGGTGAATTAGCTCTTGGTAGAAATATGAAAGTTGCCTTTATGCCTTGGAAAGGGTATAACTTTGAGGATGCGATTGTAATTTCTGAAAAAGTAGTTCGTGATGATATCTTTACATCTATTCATATTGATGAATATTCTTTAGAAGTTAGAGATACGAAGTTAGGTAATGAAGAATTAACTAATGATATCCCTAATGTTTCGGAAGAAGCAACTAAAGACTTGGATGAAAATGGTATGATTCGCGTTGGTGCTGAGATTAAACCAGGAGATATCTTAATTGGTAAGATTACACCAAAAGGGGAATCTGATCCAACTCCAGAAGAAAAACTATTACGTGCTATCTTCGGTGATAAGGCTGGTGATGTTAAAGATGCGTCATTAAAAGCATCTCCTTCATTGAATGGTGTTGTTATCGACAAGAAGTTGTTCGCAAGAGCAATTAAAGATAAGCGTAAGAGAGCTCAAGACAAAGAGGATATCGAAAAGTTAGAAGATGTTTACGATAATCGTTTTGATGAACTTCAAAGTATTCTTGTAGAGAAGTTATTTGCTATTGTAAATGGTAAGACTGCTCAAGGTATTTATAATGATTTAGGTGAAGAAATTATACCTAAAGGAAAAAAATACACCTTGAAAATGTTAAACGCTGTTGACGATTATACGCATTTAACATCTGGAAAATGGACCACTGATGATGCTACAAACGCATTGGTTGAAGATTTAATCCACAACTATAAGATTAAAGAAAACGATTTACAAGGATCGTTAAGACGTGAGAAGTTTACCATTTCTGTAGGTGATGAATTACCAGCAGGTATTATCAAACTTGCTAAGGTTTATGTAGCTAAAAAGCGTAAACTTAAAGTTGGTGATAAGATGGCAGGTCGTCACGGTAACAAAGGTATCGTTGCACGTATTGTTCGTCAAGAAGATATGCCTTTCCTAGAAGATGGAACTCCAGTCGATATCGTATTGAATCCACTTGGTGTACCGTCTCGTATGAACATCGGACAGATCTATGAAACTGTTCTTGGATGGGCAGGCCAAAAATTAGGTAAGAAGTATGCAACACCAATTTTTGATGGTGCTACTTTAGACCAAATTAATGGATTTACAGATGAAGCTGGTGTGCCTCGTTTTGGTCATACCTATTTATATGACGGTGGAACAGGAGATCGTTTCGATCAGCCTGCAACTGTTGGTGTCATTTATATGATTAAGTTAGGTCACATGATTGATGATAAGATGCACGCACGTTCTATTGGACCTTACTCATTAATTACACAGCAACCATTAGGTGGTAAAGCACAATTTGGTGGTCAGCGATTTGGTGAGATGGAGGTTTGGGCACTTGAGGCTTATGGAGCTTCAGCTACTCTACGTGAAATCCTTACCGTAAAATCGGATGATGTTATTGGTAGAGCTAAGACGTACGAAGCTATTGTAAAAGGAGAACCAATGCCAGAGCCAGGACTACCTGAATCTTTCAACGTATTAATGCACGAATTGAAAGGATTAGGATTAGATATAAGATTAGAAGAATAAAAATAGTCTGTAGTTTTTAGTCGGTAGTTTTCTATCGACTAAAGACCAAAGACTCAAGACTATAAAGAATTATGGCAAGAAATCAAGATAAGAATACAGTACAGAAATTTAACAAAATTTCTATCGGTTTAGCCTCACCTGAGTCTGTTTTAGCAGCATCTCGTGGTGAAGTTTTAAAGCCAGAAACTATTAATTATCGAACTCACAAACCAGAAAGAGATGGTTTGTTCTGTGAGCGAATTTTTGGTCCCGTTAAGGATTTTGAATGTGCTTGTGGTAAATATAAAAGAATACGTTACAAGGGTATTGTTTGTGACCGTTGTGGTGTAGAAGTAACAGAGAAGAAAGTACGTAGAGACCGTGTAGGGCATATCAACTTGGTTGTTCCTGTAGCACACATCTGGTATTTCCGTTCGTTACCAAACAAAATAGGTTATTTGTTAGGTTTACCGTCTAAGAAATTAGACATGATCATTTACTATGAGCGCTATGTGGTTATTCAACCAGGTAATGCAGTAAATGCAGAAGGTGAACCGGTACAGAAGATGGATTTCTTAACGGAGGAAGAATACTTAAATATTTTAGAATCTCTTCCACAAGAAAATCAATATTTAGACGATACTGACCCTAATAAATTTATTGCTAAAATGGGTGCTGAATGTCTAATTGATATTTTAGCGCGTATCGACCTAGATGAATTGTCTTACGACTTACGTCATAAAGCAAATAACGAAACATCTAAGCAACGTAAAACAGAAGCGTTAAAGCGTCTTCAGGTTGTTGAGGCATTTAGAGACTCTAACGAAAACAGAGAAAACAAGCCAGAATGGATGATCCTTAAGGCTGTTCCTGTGATTCCACCAGAGTTAAGACCATTAGTGCCATTAGATGGTGGGCGTTTTGCAACGTCAGATTTAAATGATTTATACCGTCGTGTTATTATCCGTAACAACCGTCTTAAGAGACTTGTTGAGATAAAAGCACCAGAGGTTATTTTACGTAACGAGAAGCGTATGCTTCAAGAATCTGTAGATTCTTTATTCGATAACACACGTAAGTCTTCTGCGGTTAAAACAGATTCAAACAGACCATTAAAATCACTTTCAGATTCACTTAAAGGTAAGCAAGGACGTTTCCGTCAAAACCTATTAGGTAAGCGTGTGGATTATTCAGCACGTTCGGTAATTGTCGTTGGACCAGAGTTGAAATTATTTGAATGTGGTCTTCCAAAGAATATGGCTGCTGAGCTTTACAAGCCTTTTATCATTCGTAAGTTAATCGAAAGAGGAATTGTAAAGACTGTAAAATCAGCCAAAAAGATTATAGATAGAAAAGAGCCAGTGGTTTGGGATATCTTGGAGAATGTTCTTAAAGGACATCCGGTATTGCTAAACCGTGCTCCTACGCTTCACCGTTTGGGTATTCAAGCGTTTCAGCCTAAATTAATTGAAGGTAAGGCGATTCAGCTTCACCCATTGGTATGTACTGCATTTAATGCGGATTTCGATGGTGACCAAATGGCGGTTCATTTACCATTAGGACCAGAAGCTATTTTAGAAGCTCAATTGTTGATGTTGGCATCACATAATATTTTGAACCCTGCTAACGGTTCACCAGTCACTGTACCTTCTCAGGATATGGTTCTTGGTTTATATTATATGACCAAGCTTAGAAAGTCAACAAAAGAAGTGCCTGTCACAGGTGAAGGATTAACATTCTACTCACCAGAAGAGGTAACTATTGCTTACAATGAGAAAAAAGTTGATTTGAATGCCGGAATTAAAGTGCGTACGAAGGACTTTAATGAAGAAGGAGAATTAACAAGTCAAATTATAGAGACTACTGTTGGTCGTGTACTTTTCAACGAAAAAGTACCTGAAGCAGCAGGTTATATTAATGATATTTTAACTAAGAAGTCTTTAAGAGATATTATTGGTAATATCCTTAAAGTAACTTCTGTACCTGAAACAGCAGAGTTCCTTGATGAAATCAAGACTTTAGGATACAAATTCGCTTTCCAAGGTGGATTGTCATTTAGTTTAGGTGATATCATTATTCCACAAGAAAAGCACGCAATGATTGATGCAGCCAATACTCAAGTTGATGGTATTATGGCTAATTATAACATGGGTCTTATTACCAATAATGAGCGTTACAATCAGGTTATTGATATCTGGACATCTACGAATGCTGAGTTGACAGAATTGTCTATGAAGCGTATTCGTGAAGATCAGCAAGGATTCAACTCTGTGTATATGATGCTAGATTCTGGTGCGCGTGGATCTAAAGAACAGATTCGTCAGTTAACCGGTATGCGTGGATTGATGGCTAAGCCTAAGAAATCTAACGCAGGTGGTGGTGAGATTATTGAAAACCCGATTTTGTCTAACTTTAAGGAAGGACTTTCAATTTTAGAATACTTTATCTCTACACACGGTGCACGTAAAGGTCTTGCGGATACGGCTCTTAAAACGGCTGATGCAGGTTACTTAACACGTCGTTTGGTAGATGTTTCTCAAGATGTTATCGTTTATGAAGAAGATTGTGGTACACTTAGAGGTATTGAGGTTTCTGCATTGAAGAAGAACGAAGAGGTTGTTGAGAAATTAGAAGCAAGAATCGTAGGTAGAACATCTTTAAACGATGTTTACGATCCATTAACTGAAGAGTTATTAGTACAAGCAGGTCAACACATTGATGACGTTATCGCTAAGCGCATTGACAATTCACCAGTTGAATCAATTGAGGTACGTTCACCATTAAGTTGTGAAGCTAAGAAAGGTATCTGTGTGAAGTGTTACGGTCGTAACCTTGCAACCGGTAAGATGGTTCAGAGAGGTGAGGCTGTTGGTGTAGTGGCTGCTCAATCTATTGGAGAGCCTGGTACACAGTTAACATTACGTACATTCCACGTTGGTGGTATTGCAGGTAACATTTCTGAAGAGAACAAATTAACTGTGAAGTTCGATGGTGTTGCTGAGATTGAAGACTTAAAAACAGTGAAGTCTAAAGATAGCGACGGAAAAGAAGTTGATGTTGTTATCTCTAGAACGTCTGAATTAAAATTAGTAGATGCTAAAACAGGAATTGTTTTAAGTACTAATAATATTCCTTACGGTTCATTTATTTATGTAAAGCCGGGAGCTAAAGTGAAGAAAGGTGACGTCATCTGTCAGTGGGATCCATATAACGGAGTTATTATATCAGAATTTGCTGGTAAAGTCCGTTACGAAAACATTGAGCAAGGTGTAACGTATCAAGTAGAGATTGATGAGCAAACAGGTTTCCAAGAAAAAGTAATTTCAGAATCTAGAAACAAGAAGTTGATTCCGACTTTATTGATTGAAGATAAGAAAGGTGAAACCATCCGTTCTTACAACTTACCAGTAGGTGCTCACATTATGATCGATGACGGTGATAAGATTGACATCGGTAAGATTTTGGTGAAGATTCCTCGTAAGTCTGCAAAAGCGGGTGATATTACAGGTGGTCTTCCTCGTGTAACGGAATTATTCGAAGCACGTAACCCATCTAACCCAGCTGTTGTTAGTGAGATTGATGGTGTTGTATCTTTCGGTAAGATTAAGAGAGGTAACCGTGAAATTATTATCGAGTCTAAACTTGGTGAGATTAAGAAATACTTGGTGAAATTATCGAATCAGATTCTTGTACAAGAAAATGATTACGTAAAAGCAGGGATGCCATTATCTGATGGTTCTGTAACACCTAATGATATCTTAAACATTAAAGGCCCTTCTGCAGTACAGCAGTACTTGGTTAACGAAGTACAAGAAGTATATCGTTTACAAGGGGTGAAGATTAATGATAAGCATTTCGAAGTTGTTGTAAGACAAATGATGCGTAAAGTACGTATTATCGATTCTGGAGATACTATTTTCTTAGAAAACCAATTAGTTCACAAGTCTGACTTTATTGAAGAAAACGATAAGATTTTCGGAATGAAAGTCGTTGAGGAAGCTGGTGAATCTGAGAGCTTAAAATCTGGTCAGATTGTTACAACAAGACAACTGAGAGACGAAAACTCTATCCTTAGAAGAGAAGATAAGCAATTGGTGACTGCACGTGATGCAAATCCAGCAACAGCAACTCCAATCTTACAAGGTATAACAAGAGCATCGTTGCAGACGAAGTCATTTATTTCTGCAGCATCTTTCCAAGAGACTACAAAAGTATTAAACGAAGCCGCTGTAAACGGAAAAGTAGATACTCTAGAAGGTCTTAAAGAAAATGTCATTGTAGGTCATAGAATTCCTGCCGGTACAGGTGTTAGAGATTACGATAATATCATCGTAGGTTCTAAAGCGGAATTTGATGAAATGATGAAGCAAAAAGAAGAGTTGAATTTTAACTAATTCTTGTCATTCCTGCGTAGGCGGGAATCTATAAAACCAAAAGCCTTCAAGCATATTAATGTTTGAAGGTTTTTTAATTTGTGCTTATTTCCTCCTTTTTTTATACGAGACTTCAATAAATTGTCATTCCCGCGTCCGCGTGCCGCCATAGCTTTAGCGGAGGCGCAAAGCGGGAATCTCCTAAAAACCAAAAACCGTCAGTTCGAGTTCGATTTTTTATAAAAATCGAGTATCGAGAACAAGGCTATCTAAGTCCTGCAAGGTTTTTAATCACAATATCTAAAAGGCCAAAAATAGACCTTGCAGGATAGAGCGTGTTTGCACCGACACTAATTTTCAATGATTGACAAGCTTCTATATCCAAAACCGATTATTCTTTCGTAAGTTTGAATTAAATAGATAACTGATCTAAAGATCTAAACATAAAAACATGGCAGACGAAAAAAAAGCACCTAAAAAAGGACAAATAAATATAGAGTTAGACGAGCAGATTGCTCAAGGCACCTATTCTAACTTAGCAATTATCAATCACTCAGTATCTGAGTTTGTGGTCGATTTTGTAAACATTATGCCGGGAGCACCCAAGAGTAAAGTAAAATCTAGAATCATATTGACACCTCAACATGCAAAGCGTTTGGTGAAGGCCTTAAACGACAATGTAAGACGTTTTGAAAAGGCCCATGGTGAAATCAAAGATTACGAGCAACCACCTATGCCGTTGAACTTTGGGCCTACTGGGCAAGCATAACTAGTTCTTATCCTTTAGTTGTACACAATTTACTAAAAATGACATTTGAAGATATAAAAGAAAAATATTCTGATCGAGAACCTGCTTTACCAGCGAATTGTCCTGAACCCATTGAAACTGATTTGAACGATTTAATTGAAAAATATAATTGTAAGTTTCCTAAGTCATTTATAGAATTTCAACTCAAATATTGCAAAGAAATTCCACTTGGAGATTTCGCTTTTGATGGATTTGGTTTTGCGAATAAAGAACTTGACCCTTATATGAATTTAGAAGTAATTCTCAAAGATTATGAGGAATTAGAATACCCTAAATACTTAACACCTTTTAGGCAAGATAATGGTGATTTTTGGTGCTTTGATAATCGGAGTTCTGAGAATGAATTTCCAGTAGTGATTTTTGACCATAATTCTAATGATATTGAATCTGACCCGAATTTTAAATGGAAAAATTTTGTAGATTGGATTGACAAAACTATGGAAGACGAATTTTAAAAAAAGAATAGGGCTTGACCGAATTTATTTTAGAAAAATATAAAATTCAATCGACTGGAGCTGATGGGGGACACGATTACATCATGTCAGAAGTTGAACATCAGGGAAAAACAAGAAAGCTAGTTGTTTTATTTGCTTGTAAATCCGATGAAAAAAGTTTAAAAGAAAATTTGCTTATACGAGTAAGAGGGCTAATTCAAGATGATGGTGAAAAGTATGATTTGATTATGAATAATGCAACAATTGAATAATAAAAAGCTATGTGCAACATTAGTTATAAGTAATTACTTGTTTTCGCTTACTTCTGTAAACAGGTAAAGATTTACAGTTTGTTGTGTATTAATAAGTTAAATAGCAAGTCACTGAGCTACTCATAGGTGAATAGCTACTAACAATTTAATTTTGACTCGTACTGTATGAAAAGAATAATATTAGGGCTGATATTTATAATTAGCGCAATATATCCAACATTTGGACAGAACTTACAAGAAGGACAAAAAAGATGGAGCTCTGAAGAAAAATTAACTATTAAAGATTTTAAAATCAAAATTAGTGATGAGAACAATGATGCAGTTTTCAGCCAATTTACGATTTTACATGCAATAGGTGGGTTTGACTTTATGAAACGCAATCTTAATCAAAAAATAGAAAATATATTTCTTGGAAACGCATCATGGATTGACACGACCAAAGTTGATGACATCCAAAAACAAATTGACTTTCAACAAATGCAGTTTGACCTTGCCGAAATCCATGCAAGAAAATTTAGAAAAAGAGCACTAGAGAATAAGAAAGAAATTGCTAAAGGTTTTGATATCATTAACCAAATCAACAATGGCATTATGAGTGAATTTTCAGAATACCGTTTAGAATTAGTAAAGGAAACTGAAGGTGGAAGAAATGAACAAAAAATTAAGGAATGGAAAAAGAGAATAGCTAAAGAACTTAAAAGTCTTGATGAATTTCGATACGAGAATAAAAAGAAAATAAAACTCAATAAATAAAAATTAATTGTCAAAACTATATAATACCCCCAATAAGTATATTTAATCATTATAAATCATAAAACAAAACCCTCTAAAAGAGGGTTTTTTAATTAAGCGGTCGTTTAGATAAGTTTTAAGCGACTTCTTCTTTTTGTCTTAAATGATATTGTAAAGCTCCAGATGGGCACTTTTTAATTTGTTTAATAATCCGTTTTGTCTTAGCACCGTCTAAATCTATCCAAGGGATGACCGTGTGTCTAAATACATCCGACAATTGCTTGGCACATAACTCTGCATTGATGCAGCATTTTGGCTCGTAGGTTACCGTAATTTCAGCATTGCTGAAAACATTAGCGTTTGCTTCCATAAGTAGATTAGTTTGGGGTTAATCTTATAAATGAATTTAGGCGTTTATATGACCAATATATAAAAATTATCGATTAAACAACTAAAAAATACGACGAAATACAATTTTTGTTCATTTTTTCGATGAACGACACTTGTTATTTCTCAAATTCAGACGTAAAATGGAAGGTAATACTCGGGTATTTCTGTTGTGTCATCTGTAATGAGAACATAGAATCTGCTAAAAACACAAGCTGTCCACGTTTGTCTTTAGCTAAGTAGCGTTGTTTCACGCGTAAAAACTCTTGAAACTCTTCGTTCTTTTCATCTTCAGGTTCTACCCAACAGGCTTTATGCACATTAAGGTTCTCGTAAGTACACTTGGCACCATATTCGTGCTCTAAGCGATACTGAATGACTTCATACTGCAACGCACCAACAGTTCCGATTACTTTTCGACCATTAAGATCTAATGTGAATAATTGGGCCACACCTTCGTCCATCAATTGGTCGATACCTTTATTAAGCTGTTTAGACTTCATGGGGTCAGCATTGTTAATATATCGAAAATGCTCTGGCGAAAAGCTCGGGATGCCTTTGTAATTGATGTCTTCGCCTTCAGTGAGCGTATCTCCAATTTTAAAATTCCCGGTATCGTGCAAGCCAACAATATCGCCAGGGTAGGAGATATCTACAATTTCTTTCTTTTCAGCAAAAAAGGCATTAGGGCTTGAGAATTTCAGTTTTTTATTATGTCTTACGTGCAGATACGGAGTGTTACGCTTAAATTCTCCGGATACAATTTTAACAAAAGCCAAGCGATCCCTATGGTTAGGGTCCATATTGGCATGGATTTTAAATACAAACCCTGTAAATTTCTTTTCATCGGGTTTAACCAATCGCTCTTCACTTTGCTTTGGCCTTGGGGTAGGAGCAATCTCCACAAAACAATCGAGTAGCTCTCTCACTCCAAAATTATTTAAGGCCGAACCAAAAAATACTGGCTGTTGGTCACCATCAAGATAGGCTTGCTTATCAAACTTTGGGTAAATGCCTTCAACGAGTTCAACATTTCCTCGTAATTCATCGGCAGCGTCTTCACCAATGAGTCGCTCTAGTTCTTCAGAGTTTAAATCGCTTATCTCAATGGTTTCTTCAATATTCTTACGGCTGTCACCACTAAAGAGGTTTACATTTTTCTCCCACAGGTTATAAATGCCTTTAAAATCGTAACCCATACCAATTGGGAAACTCATGGGAATCACTTTAAGACCCAATTTTTGCTCTACTTCATCCAAAAGATCAAAAGCGTCTTTACCTTCACGATCGAGTTTATTGATAAACACAATCATTGGTATTTTACGCATACGGCAGACTTCTACCAACTTTTCCGTCTGTTCCTCAACACCTTTTGCAACATCAATGACAACGATAACACTATCTACCGCCGTTAAGGTTCTAAAGGTGTCTTCTGCAAAATCCTTGTGACCGGGAGTATCTAAAATATTGATTTTAGTGCCTTCGTATTCAAAAGCCAATACAGAAGTCGCTACGGAAATCCCACGTTGGCGCTCAATTTCCATAAAGTCACTCGTCGCACCTTTTTTAATCTTGTTGCTTTTTACAGCACCAGCTTCTTGTATGGCACCACCAAACAACAATAACTTTTCGGTTAGTGTGGTCTTACCAGCATCGGGATGTGATATGATACCAAAGGTACGTCGGCGTTGTATTTCGGACTTAAAACTCATTTACAAAAATTAGAGTGCAAATATAAGTTTAATCAATAAAATTATTAAGGAGATTAGATATAATAAAATATGCTATTTATATCATGATAATAAGAAAGTAATTTACTGTTTTCTAAGTCCGCCAAAAATAAAATCAATAAATTCCTTTTCAACCTCTATAGGATTTGATTTGGAGTTAGGATTGGTGTATTTGTCATATAGCCAGCGTAATGCTGATAATATGGTGTTTGAGGCTACGTATACATCCAAGGGTCTAAACTGTCCCAGCGTGATACCCTCTTTTAATATTTCGCGTATATGGTGGCTATAGTTTTTTCTAATAGCAAGAATTTCGGTAAGCCTTGGCTCCTCCAAGTTTTTGTATTCGTTGATGGTAAGGGCTATTTCATAAGGCTTTTTTGCAATAATCTTTATATGCGACGAGAGAATTTGTTTCAACTTTTCTTCAGGGGAATAAGATGAATTAACAATGTCCTCCAAAGAATTATGGAACTCATAAGCAATATTAGTCATAATGATGCTTAGCATGGATTGCTTATTGTCAATGTAGTTATAGACATTGGATACTTTAAAACCCATTCGATCGGCAATGTCTCGCATTGTAGTGGCACTGTATCCTTTTTCATAAAAAAGTTTTAGGACTTCATCATAAAAGAGATCTTTTTTGGTCTTTATTAAGGACATATTTTTTTTTAACTAATTATTTTACTTTTCTTTGATGTCTAGAAGAGTTGTATTACGTTCAAAAATACATCAATATTTAAAGAAAAAAATTTAATATTTTGAAATAATTATAGGTTAACAGTCTTCCCAACGACCTATGATATTAGTTCTTGTTTATTTCCATAACAGAACATTTGTTCATATATAAATAATATTTGTAAATGTAATTATTAATTATATATTTGCATAAATTCACATAATATCGATGAAATATGCATTTCATCGATATTATAATATTAAAAGAATTGTAGAAAATAATATATTTTTTATATAGATTAATCCAAATCAACATGAAAAACTCTACTTTTAAAAGTAATATTACTTTTTTATTTGTATTTATTTGTGCTGCTTCAGCTCAATTATTTGCTCAAGATCCAGGTCAAATTTACACACCCGCAACTCCAAGTTCAAATCCAATGGATCCTAATGGTGATGGTTGGATAACTACTTCAGGTGCCACATTTAATGCTGGTGACGAGTTACCACAATTCGAAATTCCCTTTATTGAAGTGCCACAATTAGAGCCAGAACCGTCTTCTGATTTACAAACAGGCTCTTCATGTGCAGCGTCTGAAATCGTTAGTAATTCAGCAAATAATGCTTCTGGCGGTTACTATTATATTTCTGATCCTGACGGAATCCCTGATAATGGTGATGAGTTGATGATTTTCAGAATGCGAATTGCCCGACAAGCAAACGGTGCTTTTGGGTACAGTTTTTTATTCGATACAGATTTAAAATTTGCAGGTGAAGATCCAAACAGTGTGCCTGGCAACCCAGGATTCGAAATTGAGGTCATATATGGTAGTGGTAATAATAATGATGTACTTGTAGAGAATGTTGACGGTACTACAAATGGAGTCAATATAGGAACTTATGACCCAGCAAATAATTCCCAAAGATCAGAAGCGTTGTATAATGCACCTGGTTGTACACAAGACCCTATTTTTATTGACTGGATTGTACCACTCTCTGATATTGGAATAACGACGACACAAAATTTTAGAATAGCTGTTGCTACTGCTTCTTCGCCTTCCTCAGCTCTTGGTGGTTCGGCTTCAGATATTTTAGGAGTAGATGGTGATACTATTGCTGGTGATGATGATCAATTTACAGCTGCGGTATATGCATCATCAGATAATGATGGTGATGGCGTGTATGATGTTGATGATGAAGATGATGATAACGATGGAATTTTAGATACAGAGGAATCTGGCGGTGTAGATACAAGTGCAGATTCGGATTCTGATGGGCTTCCAGATTATTTAGATCCAGATTACCCAGGATTTGTAGATACAAATAGTGATGGTGTTAATGACAATTTTGATACTGATTTAGATGGTTTAGCAGATCATATTGATACCGATGCCGATGGTGATGGATGTAATGATGTCCTTGAAGCTGGTTATACTGAAAGTTCTACCATACCTGGTGAGTTAGATGGTACAGGTTATAATATTACTAATGGAAGAGTAACTGGCAATACTGACGGATATACAGGAACAAATGCAGATGTCACAAACCCTAGTGTTGATAGTGCATGTAGTACTCCTGTTGACACTGATGGTGATGGAGTTGAAGATGGAACGGATTCAGACCCAAACGACCCATGTGACCCAATGCAACCAGCAGGTTACACAGGCTATGATAACACAAATACAATCTGGCAGGCAGCGGACTGTGATGGTGATGGTGTGACCAACGGAGATGAGTTCACCAACGGTACGGACCCTTACAGCAATCCAGGTGATACCGACGGTGACGGTATCGATGATGACAATGAGACCAATGACGGTACTGACTTAAACGATTCATGTGACCCAATGCAAGCTGCAGGTTATACAGGCTATGATAACACAAATGCAATCTGGCAGTCAGCGGACTGTGATGGTGATGGTGTGATCAACGGTGACGAGTTCACCAACGGAACGGACCCATACAGCAACTCAGGTGATACGGACGGTGACGGTATCGATGATGATATAGAGACTACAAATGGAACTGATTTAAATGATCCATGTGATCCAGTACAACCGGCAGGCTATACAGGCTATGATAGCACAAATGCAATCTGGCAGGCAGCGGACTGTGACGGTGATGGAGTGAGTAACGGTGACGAGTTCACTAACGGAACCGATCCATACAGCAACCCAGGTGATACGGACGGTGATGGTATCGATGATGATACTGAGACCAATGACGGTACTGATCCTAACGACCCATGTGACCCAATGCAAGCTACGGGTTATACAGGCTATGACAGCACAAATGCAATATGGCAGACAGCGGACTGTGACGGTGATGGAGTGAGCAACGGTGATGAGTTCACCAACGGTACAGATCCATACAGCAACCCGGGTGATACGGACGGTGACGGTATCGATGATGACAATGAGACCAATGACGGTACTGACGTAAACGACCCATGTGATCCAATGCAACCAGCAGGTTACACAGGCTATGATAGCACAAATACAATCTGGCAGGCAGCGGACTGTGATGGTGATGGTGTGACCAACGGAGATGAGTTCACCAACGGTACGGACCCTTACAACAATCCAGGTGATACCGACGGTGACGGTATCGATGATGACAATGAGACCAATGACGGTACTGACTTAAACGATCCATGTGACCCAATGCAAGCTGCGGGTTATACAGGCTATGATAACACAAATGCAATCTGGCAGTCAGCGGACTGTGATGGTGATGGAGTGAGCAACGGTGATGAGTTCACCAACGGTACCGACCCATACAGCAACCCTG